>JBEAVX010000609.1:0-2732 GCA_041160755.1 Pseudomonadota bacterium | reverse complement strand
GCGCGAAGTCGATCCTCCCGGGCTCCGCGTCGTGCGTGAGTGGCCTGTTCTGTCCGTTGTGACTTGTCGAGAATGGCTGCCTAACCTTGAGATTCAGAGGATGTGTAGGAGAGATAGCAAGGCCGGGCGGGCGCTGCGCCTCAATTCCCCAGAGCGCGCTGTCCGGCCTGGGGCTCAGGCCTGGCGGGGGTGCTCACCCTGCTCATCCGCCGCGTCGGCTGTATTATCTGCATCGGAGGCTCTCTTTCCTCCATCGGAGTCTTAGCATGGCGCTCTTGCTCTCCCTGCTCCTCCCCGTCGCCGCGGCGGTCTGCGACGTGAACTCCGGCGCCCCTGTGTCGCTCTCTCCAGATGGATCCCGCCTCGCCTGGTTTCAAGACGGCGCCGCGTGTGTGCAGTCCTGGCAGACCCCCTCGGAGCCCGCCCTTGAGCTCAGCTTGAGCGTGAAGATCCCCACCACCCGAGGTGTCCCCCCGTTGTGGACTGGCGAGCAGGCCCTGTTGATCGTGGGCGAGGGTGAGGCGCTGGAGTGGCGGAACCTGCTGGAGCCCGAGGTCAAGGGGGAGGCATCGGGTCGGCTGATCGCGGTCCACCCGAACGGTACGGTTGTGATGACGCGGCCCTCTCCCGAAGGTGTCGAGTTTGTGGCGTGGTCCCTTGGGGAGACACCACGCACCCTGACCACGCGGCCCCGAGACCACGCCGGGTGGGTGCTTGACCGAGACACGCTCATGCCCGTCGCCGCCATCGACACCGAGGGTCCATTCGACACCGGGGGTCACTGGCAGCTCGTCCTCCGGCTTGAGGACCAGGGGGAGGAGGTGACGCTGGTCCGGCGCTTGCGGGTCATGGCCCCGTTTGACGATCCAGACCAGCGGGTCGCCACTCCCTGGGCCAGCGAGGGCCGCCTCCTGGTCACCGATGAGGTGAATGACCGAGGGGTCGTCGCGTGGATGGAGCTCTCGTCCGGCGCGCTCACCGTGATCGCCGAGGGCCCTGGTCCAAAGCTCGATCAGCTGCTCATCGGAGCGGACCAGCAGAGCGTAAGCGCCTTCGCCGTGGAGGGCGTGCGCCAGACCTGGATCAGCCCGGACCCACCCCTGCAGAGCGCTCTGGATCAGGTCTCGGCGGCCGGCTGGGACTTCAGGGTGATGACCCGCGCGAGGAACGATCAGGCCTGGCTGCTGGATGTGTGGTCTCCGTTGCAGCCCGTGCGGCAGCTGCTCTTCCGACCAAAAGACGGGGTGCTGCTGCCCGTCGGGCACGCGCCGCGCGACGCCGCGGCGCCTGGACATCGCGCAGAGGTGCTCCGCTTCGAGGCGCGCGACGGGCTTGAGCTCGACGCCCTGCTTGTGCTGCCTCCGAGCGAGGGCCCTCCTCCCGTGGTGGTGCGCATTCACGGCGGCCCGTGGCATGAGTTCCAGGGCTGGCAGCATGACCCGCTCGCCACCCACCTTGCGGCCCAGGGGTACGCGGTGCTGATGCCGAACTTTAGAGGTTCGGGGGGCCGGGGACGCGCGAGCGTCGAGGCCGCTCGGGGAGAGCTAGGCGATGCGATGCCGACCGACGTGCTGGACGCCCTGGCCCAGGCGGCCGCCTTGGGGCTTGTCGACTCCCGGCGCGTCGCGTTCGTGGGTGAGAGCTACGGTGGCTACGCAGCCCTCCGCATCCTGACCAAGTTTCCCGATTCAGGCCTGTGCGGCGTCTCAACCGCTGGCCGGGGCGTGCTGATGACGCGGCGACTCAAGGACCTGCTGGGCCTCCGGCTTTGGGGGCCACCTTGGAGGCGCCTCCGTTGGTCGCCAACCATGCACCTTCGACAGCTCGGCGCCCCAGTGCTCATGATGCACGGGAGCGAGGACGACCGCGTCGCCCCCCAGTACGCGCGCCCCTTCGCGCGTCGGGCCCTGCGGCTGCACAAGACCGTGACCTACCTGGAGTGGCCCCAGCAGGGACACTGGTTCGAGGGAGACGCCGCCGAGCAAGCGCTCACCGTGCAGGACGCCTTCCTGGCCGAGTGCCTCGGAGGCCCAAAGGTGGAGCTCTCAGACGCCCTCCGCGACGCCGAGCTCGCGATCACCCTGGGGGCGGAGCACGTCCCAGGTCTCGCGGAGGCCCTGGCCGGGGGCAGGGACGCTCCCTGAGCCCCTCCCCGTGTTGGCTGCAAGGTGCCTATCCCTGATGGAGTCGCGGACCCCGGAGAGGGTTGGCGGGGCGGCGGCGTTGCACAACACCGGACGCCGCCGCTGGCCGGTCAAAGCCCGCGCGCGGACGCGACTCGAACCGCCTCAGCCGTGCAGCCATCGACGAACAGCACCGCGTCTCGCAGCCACCCGGTAAGGTCCTGTGAGTCTCCCAACGGCGCGAGCATCGAGCACGCGGGTCCGTTGGCGAGTTCGCGGCCATCCCCGTCCGCCAAATCGCACGACAGCTTGATGGCGACGCCGTCCGTCCAGACATCGATGGACAGGACGACAACCTCATCCCCAGCGGGGTCCGCTTCTGACAGGGCAACCGTCGCGTAGAACGGGAAGGACTCTGAGCGCCCCGTGTTGGCATGCACGCGCGCTCGCGGGCAGCCAGCTCGTGCAGCCGTGGCAAACCGCTCAATTGCGGGCCTGAGGGTCATCGAAATACGATCTACAGCAGCGCTATTCGTCATTACTTTGGCCTCGTCACGGTCTCGGTGATCGCGTCAAGAATCTCTCCGGTGAGCGGATTCACAGCGCCGG
>JBEAVX010000622.1:0-2643 GCA_041160755.1 Pseudomonadota bacterium | reverse complement strand
CGAGACGGTCCCCCTGGCTGTGACCATGGACGATCGGCTCAAGGAGCTTCGGGAGTGGGCCCGGCCCCGCACCCGCCCCGCGAGCGCCGACCGCCGCCGCATCGACTACTTCGAGGAGTTTCAGGAGTCATGAGCCAACCTCACCTCACCCGCTGCGCCGTCTTGGGCGCGGGCTCTTGGGGCACGGCCCTGGCGATGCAGCTCGGGCGCTGTGGCCACGAGGTGTGGCTCTGGGACCACCGCGCCGACCGCGCCGCCGAGGCCCAGGCCGCCCGGGAGAACCGCCGTTACCTCCCCGGCCGGCCCTTCCCCGACACCCTCACCGTCACCGGCGACATGGAGTCGGCCTTAGACGACGCCGAGCTCGTCGTCACCGTCGTCCCCTCGCACACCATGCGGGAGGTGATGACCGTCGCCGCCCCGGCGCTCTCCTCCCGGGCCATCGTCTGCTGCGCCTCCAAAGGCATCGAGGAGCAGACCGTCTTCACCATGGACGAGGTGCTGCAGTCGGTCTTGCCCGAGGCCCTGCACGGCCGCGTCTGCGCGCTCTCCGGGCCGAGCTTCGCCGCTGAAGTCGCCCGAGACCTGCCCACCGCCGTCGTCGTCGCCGGTCGGGACGATCTCGCGACCCACCGCGTCGCCGCCGCCTTTCATGGCAGCAACTTCCGCGTCTACACCTCCGACGACCTCATCGGCGTCGAGATCGGCGGCGCGCTCAAGAACGTCATGGCCATCGCCTGCGGTGTGGCCGACGGCATGGGCCTCGGCCAGAACGCCCGGGCGGGCATCATCACCCGGGGCCTCGCCGAGATCACCCGCCTCGCGGTCACCAAAGGGGCTAACCCGCTCACCTTGGCCGGCCTCGCGGGCATGGGCGACCTCGTCTTGACCTGCACCGGCGACCTCTCCCGAAACCGCCGCGTCGGCATCGCGCTCGGCCAGGGCCGCACCTTAGAGGCCGTGCTCACGGAGCTTGGTCAGGTCGCCGAGGGGGTCATCACCGCCCGGTCTGCCCGGCAGCTCGGCGAGCGCTTAGGGGTAGAGCTGCCGATCACTGAAGAGATCTACAACATCCTCTACGCGGGCAAACCGTCCGCCCAGGCGATGATGGACCTGCTCGGTCGGCGGCGGAAGGCCGAGCGCGATTAACCCGTGACCACGACGCGCAGGACGCGCGGCAGGAGGGAAGGTGCAGATCATGGATGATCGACTGGACGAGGTGGCGCGAAACCTACGCGCCAACCCGATCTTCAAGAGCATGGGCGCGGTCGAGGCCGTCAGCGTGCTCAAGGCGGGCTCGACCCTGGCCTGCGGCGAGGGTGAGGTGCTCTTCGCTGAAGGTGACCCGTGCGACGGCTTCTACGTCGTGTTGACCGGGCGGTTTGGGGTGATGGGCGTCCGGGACGGCGAGCCCTTGGCCCTGGCGATCATCGGCCCCGGCGAGTGCATCGGGGAGATGAGCCTCACCCGGGCCACGCCGCGCTCGGCCACGGTGCGGGCCTTGTCCAACTCGACGGTGTGGCACCTCGCGGGCAGCGTGTTCGAGACGCTCATCGCCCAGGGCGACAGCCGGGCGACGCGTATCCTCCAGGGGCTCCAGGTGGAGATCTGCCGTCGTTTTCGCGATGAGCTGATCGTCGGCGCCGAGCTCGCCGCCCGGGCCTCAGCGGTGGACGAGGGCCGCCTGCTCGTCGAGAGCCTTGGCTGGGAGGTCTGAGATGATTCACCCCCGTGAGCTCGACAACGTCTCCTGCCTCGCCATGCTCTCCGTCGAGGAGCGCGCCGCCCTCGCCCTGCGCATGATCGAGATCCCGGTCTTGCCCGGCCAAGACATCCTGCGTGAAGGCAGCCCCAGCTCGGCGGCCTTCGTGTTGCTCGACGGCCAGCTCTCCGTGCGCAAACGCCTCGTCGTGAGCGGCCAGCCCTACGAGCTCCCCGGCATCTTGCCCGTGGGCGAGTGGTTCGGCCTCGTCTCCGTGCTCGACGGCGCCCCGGCGAGCGCCCGGGTGCGCGCGGTCACCGCCGCCCGGCTGGGCGCCATCGGCAAAGAGGACTTCGAGGCGCTCATCCGCTCGGGCGACCCCGTGGGCCCCAAGCTCCTGCGCGCCTGGCTCTCCTCCATCGCCGACCAGCTCCAGCGGGTGAACGAGTCCGTGCTCATGCTGCGCCTGTTCTTGGAGCAGAACAAGCTCTGAGCGACCCGCCCGAGAACCCGTTAGAGGCCCGGCATGGCGATCCCCAACGAGACGACCCTCCGCAAGCAGCTGATCCAGTTCGGCCGACTGTGCTACGAGCGCCACCTGCTCGTGGCCATGGACGGCAACCTCAGCGCGCGCCTGCCCGACGGCAACATCCTCTGCACCCAGGCCGGCTGTCACAAGGGCTTCTTGGAGGACGAGCACCTCGTCGTCATCGATCGCCAAGGCAAGAAGCTCCGGGGCAAAGGCAAACCCACGAGCGAGATGGCCATGCACCTCGCCTGCTACGACGAGCGCCCCGACTGCCTCGCCGTGGTCCACGCCCACCCGCCCATCGCCATCGCCTTCACCATCGCCAACGTGAGCATGGCGCGCTGTGTTCTGCCCGAGGTCGTGTTGACCTTGGGCACCGTGCCCACCGTCGAGTACGAGACGACGGGCACCC
>JBEAVX010000562.1:0-3168 GCA_041160755.1 Pseudomonadota bacterium | reverse complement strand
GCGACCCCGATCTAGAGCCGCTCTTTGTGGGCGCGGGCCGCGCGGACTATCGTTTTCGGGTGACGGGCCCAGAGGGCTCAGAGCGGTGAGCGGTTAGCGCCGCGCCAGTCGGGGGAGGATCCTTGCGACGCGCCTCGCGCCGGGCCGCGACGCGGCTCCGGTGACATTTCGACGTGAATCTCTGCGCGTGGTCCTCTCTGCGCAGTGGCCAAAGTCTCCGACACCATCAGAACGATGGACCCTGAAGCCTGACCTGCGCCGAATCGTGTGCAGCATTCCAGTTGCGCCCAAGGCCGCGGCAAAAATCCCGCTCCGCGCTCCGATCAAGGCGGACACGCCACTTCAGCGCCGGTCGTCTTACCGCGGTCCTACCTTTCTAGATGCACGCCCTCGGCGCGGGGTAGACTTGGCCTGAGAACGATTCTCACTCGCCCGCAGCACTGGAAGGCATATGCGTAAGGTCACCTCGTCCGTCGCGCAGCGGCGCGATGGCTCGTATGCCGTCATCTTCGCCATCACCCTCGTGGTGCTCCTCGGGTTCGCGGCGATCACCATCGACGTCGGCTATCAGCGCGTCGTCCGGAACCAGCTTGAGAACATCACCGACGCCGCCGCCCACGCCGGGGCCCACAGCTTAGACGGCACCAACGTCGGCACGACGGCCGCGCGGGTCGCCACGCAGCTCGTCGCCGGTGAGAACCACGTCGCCGATGGCACGGTGTCCCTCGACCTCAACACGGGCAACGCCGTCAACGGCGACATCGTCTTGGGCACCTGGGACTTTGACGCCGGAGAGTTCAGCCCGTCCGCCGACCCCGCCGTCGTCGACACCGTTCAGGTGCGCACCACCCTCGATCTGAGCACCTTCTTCGCCCAGCCCGCCTTTGGCCGCGCCACGATGCAGGCCCAGGCCCTGTCCTACGCCTACAGGCCCCCGGGCGAGGGCGCGGGGGAGGTGAGCTGCTTTCTGCCCATCGCCATCGCCGACTGCATGTTCGACCTCTACTCCGAGGAGGAGCTGCAGAGCATCAACCTCGCGCTCAACCCGGCGGGCGTCGACAACGTCGGCTGGGCGAGGCCCGACGCCACCCCGAACGCCTCGTGGGTGCGGGGCCAGATCCAGAACTGCCAGGCCGACGGGGCCCTGGGCGTCGGCGACAACGTCGGGCTCAACAACGGCGTCATCGCCTCGGCGCTCAGCGAGCTCGGCTCGGCGATCAACAGCTCCTCGACCTCGTGGGACACCGCCAACTGGGGCACGATCCCCGCCCAGGCCTCGCGCAGCAGCGTGACCAAGGCGAACTACGGCAAGACCATCGAGGGCGTCATCGTCATCTTCGACGGCGGCCCGGACTACTGCACCGGCAAAGGCGGGACGTTTAACGGCACCGAGGTCGTCTCTGGCTTCGTCTGGGGCGCGGTGTATGACGTCGTGAACACCGGGCCGGCCAGCGGCAAGAACATCTCCGTGCGTCTGGACCTCTCCGCCGATCGTGAGATTGGCACCAAAGGCGGCGGCCGAGACGCAGGCGTCGTCTACCAGCCCCCGGTCAGGATCGTCCAGTGAGACTGCTCCCCCTCCGCCGTTGCGCCCGCCGCCGCCGGGGCTCAAACGCCGTGGAGTTCGCGCTGATCCTGCCGATCCTGATCACCCTCTTCGCGGGCATCGTGGAGTGGGGCTGGACGCTGAACCAGCAGATGATGGTGCTTCAGGCCGCCCGCGAAGGCGCCCGCGCGGGGGTCTCGACGCCCCGGGAGGACGGCCCCGAGGCCGCCGCCCAGGCGCGTGTGGTGGAGTCGCTCAACGACATGGGGCTCAACGGCGGCGCGGCCACGGTCACCGTGAGCATCATCGGCGCGTACCCCGATGAGCTGCTTCAGGTCAACCTTGCGCTCCCTCACCAGCCCATCATCGGCCTCGTGCCGATCCCCGTAGACCTCAAGGCCGCCCTCACGATGCGCCTTGAGGAGCAGGTCGCGCCCTGAGCCACGGCCGCCTGCCCCCGGGCGAAGATGGACAGCGGCCCAGCCCTCGGCTACCTTGCGGCTAGCCCCACGGATGATGTACGGGGTGTTCACCAGGTCGCGTTCTCGGCAGGCGGGGTGGTGGGAATTCCCAGGATGCCGAGTGGCCTTAGGGCCGAGTGACCATTGAACTTCTCTGAGCTGAACCTGATCGAGCCCCTGCTGCGCGCCGTCGTCGCCATGGGCTACACCGTCCCCACCCCCATTCAAGAGCAGGCCATCCCGCCGGTGCTGCAAGGGCGCGACCTGTGCGGCATCGCCCAGACCGGCACCGGCAAGACCGCGGCCTTCGCCTTGCCGATCCTCCAGCGCCTCTCCGCGGAGAAGCCCGCCCGGCACATCCGCGCGCTCGTCCTCGCCCCCACCCGCGAGCTGGCCGCCCAGATTCAAGACACCTTCCGCCAGGCGAGCCAGCACCTCCCCGGCCTGCGCTCGGCGGTGATCTTCGGCGGCGTCGGCCAGTCCGCCCAGGTGCGCGCCTTGGAGGCCGGCGTCGACATCCTCGTCGCCACGCCGGGCCGCCTGCTCGACCTCTCCGGCCAGGGCCTCCTGCACCTCGACAAGGTGCAGATCCTCGTGCTCGACGAGGCCGACCGCATGCTCGACATGGGCTTCGTGCCCGACGTGCGCCGGGTGCTCAAGCTCATCCCCACCAAACGCCAGACGCTGTTCTTCTCGGCGACCTTGCCGCCGGTGATCGACGAGCTCGCCGGCCACATGCTCAAGGATCCCGCGCGGGTCTCGGTCACCCCGGTCACCAAGACCGCCGACAAGATCGAGCAGTCGGTGTACTTCGTGCACCAGATCGACAAGCGCGCCTTGCTTCGGGAGCTGCTGAGCGACCCTGAAGTGAGCCGGGCCGTGGTGTTCACCCGCACCAAACACGGGGCCAACCGCGTCGCCGAGCACCTGGAGAAGGGCCGCATCGCCGCCGAGGCGATTCACGGCAACAAGAGCCAGAACGCCCGCGAGCGCGCCTTGGGCAACTTCCGCCAAGGCACCACCCGGGTGCTCGTGGCGACGGACATCGCCGCCCGCGGCATCGACGTGACGGGCATCTCCCACGTCATCAACTACGACCTGCCCACGGAGCCCGAGACGTATGTTCACCGCATCGGCCGCACTGCCCGGGCGGCGATGTCC
>JBEAVX010000612.1:0-8486 GCA_041160755.1 Pseudomonadota bacterium | reverse complement strand
TAGATCGGGGTGACCATGAGGCCCCACTGCTCGATGGGGTTGGCGATCTCCATGGTGCTCGCCGGGTCAAGATCGGGGTTCTTCCACAAGAACCAGACGTAGAAGTCCATGGCGTAGGAGTGGGTCATCAGATCGACGGTCTGGATGTCGCTGAGATGTACGCCGACCTTCACCCGCTCCGGGGTCTCGTAGACCACCTCGGGCTCCGCCGCCTCGCCGCCCTCCTCGGCGGCCTCGGCCTCCGCCGCCTCTCCGGCCTCACCCTCGTCTTGGGCGAAGGCCGGCGTCGGGAGAGACCCCAGGAAGACGCACAGGATCCCCAGGAACCACACACGCAGGACGCTCACCATGACGCACGCTCCAGGCTGACCCGTGAGCGTACACCCTCGGCGCTCAGAACATGCGGTTCGCGCGCTGAAGATCGTAGCCAGACGCCGCGCGGGGCCGCCAGAAGCTGCCCTGGGCGTCCTTCTCTGGCGGAGGGGCGATGACCGAGCGCCCAATGAGCTTCAAGCACAACGCCACGGGCGCGAGCGCGACCCAATAGACGAGCGACATCAGCACGAAGTTTTGGGCGGCGACGATGTGGTGGGCGAGGCCCTTCCAAGACCGCCAGATCTTCTTCATCACCGTGAGCATGTCCCCATCTTCGCACCACTGGGCGGACGGCGTCAAGCCCCAGCGTGGCGACTCGCCCCGCGCTGTGCTACCTGCCTGCGTCTGTCTGCCTCGTGGAGAGTCCCGTGCTGAGCGCTCCCCTCCTCACCTTGCTCGTCGCCGTCGCGCCGTCTTTTGCCGGTGAGGTGGACTGGGAAGGCCATTACCGCGGCCGTGGCTTGGTCTTCAACTCCTTGTCATTGGCGGACGAGGCCGACAACGCAAACGCTGAGGGCGCCTCGGCCTGGACCGACCACCGCCTGCGCCTGCAGCCGACGTTCTGGGCGCACTCCAAGGTCTCGATTCACGCCCAGCTCGACCTGCTGCCTCTGGGCGAGTGGGGCGACACCCCGAACACCTACACCGACACCTGGACCGACTCCGCCGTGCCGCTCGCGTTCACCGACGGCGTGGCGCCCTATGACGACGAGGCCGACGGCGGCTCGTACCTGCGCAACGTGAGCCTCACCCGGGCCTGGGGCGAGGTCTACACCCCCATCGGCAAGCTCTCCGCGGGCCGGATGCCGCTGGACTGGGGCGCGCAGATCCTCCTGAACGACGGCTTGGACCCTGAAGACGAGTTCGGCGACACCGGCGACCGTGTACAGCTTCAGAGCAAGGTCGGCCCGATCTACCTGCTCACGGGCTTAGAGACGGTCAGCGAGGGCTTCAAGAGCGTCTCCGACGACATGCACATCGCGGACGTCGCCATCGCTTATCGCCGGGAGACGGTGGGCCTCGGGCTCTACAACCGCGTGCGGTTCCAAGACTTTGGCGACACCTACCTCGGCTACACCGGCGACCTCTGGGCCTTCGCGGAGCTGGGCTACGCGACGATCGAGGCCGAGGTCGTCGGCGTGCTGGGCACGGGTGACCTCGACACCGGCGCGAACGACGTGCGGGTGAGCGCCATCGGCGCCATGGTCGCGGCGACGGTGGAGCGTGACCGGCTCTATGGTGGCCTGGAGCTTGGCTACGCCAGCGGCGACCAAGATCCCAACGACAGCGAGCTGCACACCTTCGCCTTTGACCGGGACCACAACCCCACGATCATGCTCTTTGAGGAGCCGATGCCCACCTTGGAGCCCGCGGTGCTCAACGACTCCAACGGCGGTCGTGAGCTGGGCGCGGTGCGCACGGGCGAGGGCATCTCGAACGCGATGTACCTCAACCCCAAGGTCGGCTACCTGCTCACCGACGAGCTGAGCGGGGATCTCTCGGTCTTCGCCGCGCGCATGGCGCGTCCGTCGAGCGTCGAGGAGGCCCGGCCCAACTACGGCGTCGAGCTGGACGTGAACCTGCGTTACCAGCCCGTCGAGAGCTTCTACCTCAAGGGCACCGGCGCGCTGTTTCTGCCGGGCAGCTACTTCTCGCAGTACGAGAGCGCGGAGCTCGGCGGGGGCTTCGGCAACCCCGCCCTCGGCGGCCGCTTGTACGGCACCTTCACCTTCTGAGCCCTCCCCTGCGCGGTCTCACCGCCGAGGTCAATGATGCGCGGAGTCCACACGGCGCTGGTCACCCCCTTCGTGAACGACGCCGTCGATGAGGCGGCCCTGGACACGCTGATCGAGCGCCAGCTTCGCGCTGGGGTCGATGGGCTCGTGCCCTGCGGCACCACCGGCGAGTCGGTCACCTTGGAGCCGCAGGAGTGGGAGCTCGTGATCTCCCGCGCCGTGGCGCTGGGTCGGGGCCGGGCGTTTGTCACCGCGGGCTGCGGCACCAACAGCACCCGCTCCACGGTCAAGAACGTCGAGCGCGCCCAGGCCTTGGGCGCCGACGCCGCGCTCATCGTCTTGCCTTACTACAACAAGCCGAACCCCGCCGGGCACAAGGCCCACCTCCAGGCCGCCCTCGCCGTGGGCCTGCCCGTGGTCGTCTACCACGTCCCGGGGCGCACGGGGCAGCGGCTCTCGTTGAGCCTGCTCGCCGAGCTCTGCGAGCTGCCCGGCGTCATCGCCTGCAAAGAGGCCACGGGGGATCTCCAGCTCGGCTCGGATCTCATCGCCGCCACCTCGGTCAGCGTGCTCTCCGGCGACGACTTCACCTGGCTGCCGCTCATGAGCGTCGGCGGGCGCGGCGTCATCTCCGTGCTCTCAAACGTCGATCCAGCGCGCTGCGTGGCGCTCTCTCGGGCCGTGGCCGAGGGCCGCTGGGACGACGCCCGGGCCCTGCACCACGCCCTGATGCCGCTCACCCGGTTCTTGTTCTCTGACTCCAACCCTGTGCCCTGCAAGGCCGCGCTCGCGCGCCTCGGCTTGTGCAAGAACGAGCTCCGCCTCCCCTTGGCCGCAGGAGCGTCGCCGACCGCGGCGCTGTTGGCCGACGTGCAGGTCTGAGCGAGGAGCGACACGATGTCCCAAGAGCGTTCAATGACCCGAATCGCCGTGAACGGCGCGGCGGGCCGCATGGGCCGCATGGTGCTCGCGGGCGTGCTGCTGGACGAGGGCCTCAAGCTCGTCGCGGCGACGGATCGCCCGAGCCACCCCAACCGGGGCGCAGACGCCGGGCAGCTCTGCGGCAAGTGGACCACGGGCATCGCGCTCGACGCCCCGCGCCCGGGGATCTACGACGACGCCGACGTGGTGGTCGATTTCTCCTTGGCCGAGGGCTCAAGCGAGCTGCTCGGGGCCTTGGGTGGGCAAGCCTTGGTCATGGGCACCACGGGGCTCAGCCCAGAGCAGCTCGCCGGGGTGCAGGCCCACGGCCAACGCGCGCCGGTGGTGCTCGCGTCGAACTTCTCGACGGGCGTGAACCTGCTCATGGGCCTCGTCGCCCGGGCGGCCCAGCTCTTGCCCGACTACGACGTCGAGATCGTCGAGATGCACCACCGGCACAAGCGCGACGCGCCGTCCGGCACGGCGTTGTCGTTGGGGCAAGCCGTCGCCCAGGGCCGGGGTGAGGTGTTTGACTCCCACGCGGTCTACGGTCGCCACGGGATGCTCGGGCCTCGGGAGCCCAGCCAGATCGGCCTGCACGCCCTGCGGGGCGGGGACATCGCTGGGGAGCACACCGTGTACCTCGCCGGGGCCGGTGAGCGCCTCGTCTTGGGGCACCTCTCGACCTCCCGCGAGGCCTTCGCGACGGGCGCCTTGCGGGCGGCGCGGTGGGTCGTCGCCCGGCCGCCGGGTCTCTACGACATGGTGGATGTGCTGGGCTTACGAAGCTGAGGTGATCCGCTCTGCGGGGGCTGGGGTCTTGGGTGGTTGAGGAGCGACGCCGCGCCAGCTTGTGAGGCGCGCCGATCTCCTCACCGGAGCCCACCATGCGCGCCCTTGAGAACGACACGCCGACCGAGCCGACGTTGAGCCCATGGATGGCGCGGGCGAACGCGCTGTTGGACCACCCGGCCACCCTCGTCGGCCTCCCCGCGCTGCTCGCGGCGCTGATGCGCCTCCCGGCCATCGACGCGGGCCTCCCCTACGCCTGGAGCGCCCAGGAGGCCGCAGGCGCCTTGGTCGCCGACCCCGCCGCCGCGCTCAAGGCGCGCCTCGTCGTGGCGATCCTGGGCGTCGCCAGCGCGGCCGGGGTCGCCGTCGCCGGGGCCCGCCTCATCGGCCGCCGCGAGGGCCTGATCGCCGGGCTCATCCTCGCGCTCACCCCCGCGAGCATCCGCCTCACCTTCGAGCCCGCCCCCGAGGCCGCCCTCGTCGTGCTCGCCGTCGCCGCGCTGTGTCTGCTCGCCTTTGACGCCCGCCGGATCGCCGGTCTCACCGCCGCCGCCGTCGCCGCGCTGGCGGTCTCGCCGATGAGCCTCCTGCCCGCCGCCGTCGCCGCGCCCCCCGTGGCCGCTCGCCCCGAGGGCCTCCTCAGCGCGCTCCTCGTGCTGTTCACCGAGGCCCTGCCGTTCTGGGCGCTCCTCGCCCCGGTGGGCCTCGCGGTCCTCGCCCGGGCCGATCGGGGCGCCGCCCTGCTCACCTTCGCCTTGCCCGCGGCCACGGTCGCCTGGGCCGCGGGCCACGACGCCGAGAACGTCACGGCGCTCTTGCCCGGCCTGCCGAGCCTCTGCCTGCTCGCGGCGATCGGCGGCGTGAGCGTGCTGCGTGGCCTCTGGCGCCAGCTTGAGGGCCCCGTCGCGGGCTCCGCGCTGCGGATCGTCTCTTGGGCCGCCCTGCTCTCCCCCGGCGCCTTGGCCTTGCCTGAGCTCGTCGAGCGGGTGCAGCGCCCTGAAGACAGCCGCACCGTCCTGCTCAGCCAGGTGCGCGCCCAGCACGTCGGCGGCGCGATCATCGCCGTCCCCGTCGAGCTTGACCTCGCCCTGAGCGAGCTCGCGGGCCTCAACGTCAAGATGGTGAGCCTTCGCGACGGCGGCCCCGAGGTCTGGGCCGCTGACGGGGCGCAGTACGCCCTGGGCAGCCCCAGCCTGCTCGTCTCCGAGGGCGCCGACGGCGTGGCCGCGACCTTGGCCTGGATGAGCGAGGCCGAGCCCCTGCTGCGGGCTGGCGCCGGGTCGTGGCCGGTCGGTCAACCCACGATCTCCCCCTCCGTCGCGCTCTACGCCTTGCCCGCGCCGCCGCCCATCGCCGCCGTGCCCAGCGCGCCGGTCATGCCCTCAAAGACGGCCTTCGATCACCACCTCCAAGCCAACAGCCCGAGCGCCTGGATCGTCTTGCCCTCGACCGCCGCCCAGCGCGTGGACTTCACCCCCCAAGGCCTGCGCCTGCGCGCCGACCAAGACGCTTACCAGGTGTGCTCCGTCGAGCGCGTCGCGGTGTCGGGCCAGGTGCGTGTGCGCGGGTTCTGGAAGCTCACCGCCATCTCCAAGGAGCACGGCGGCGCCCGGGTGAGCCTGCGCTGGCTGGATGAGGCCGGCCGGGCCATGGACGGGGTGCTGGCGGCGCCGATCGCCCACGCCTCCGGCAACACGCCCCGCAAGGCGATCCAAGAGATCGTGACCGCGCCCGAAGGCGCGGGCCGGGCCCGGCTGTGCATCGACGTGCCCGAAGGCTCAGGAGAGCTGCTGGTGGACGGCCTGCGGGTCCAGCTCTCCCAGAGCTGAGCCCAAGCGGCGAGGGGCGGCGCGCGGCGCGCCCAAGACGCGGTAGGCTCTGGGCTGTGACGAACCGCCCCCTCCCAAACGCCCTGGCCCCGCTCCTGATGGTCACGCTCTTTTTCCCGGCCTGCCGAGAGGCGCCGCCGAGGGGCGGCGGGGCCGACGCCACGACGAGCGCCCTCACGCTGTTTGAGACCGCCCCCTCGGGCACCCTGCTCGCCCAAGACGACCTCCCCGACGCCGACCTGGTGTGGTTAGCGCAGGTGCAGAGCGCGCAGAGGAGCCTCGATCTCGCGCACTTTTACCTCGTGGACGAGCCCCCGAGCCGCCTCACCCCGGTGATCGAGGCCGTGATCGACGCGGCGGGCCGAGGGGTCGCCGTGCGCCTCATCGCCGATGAGAAGTTCTACGCCACCTACCCCACCCTCGTCGATCAGCTCGCGGCCACCCCCGGCGTCTCCGTGCGGCGGTTTGACGGCCCGGCGCACATGGGCGGCGTTCACCACGCGAAGTACTTCATCGTGGACGGGTCCCGGGTGGTGCTCGGCAGCCAGAACTTCGACTGGCGGAGCCTTGAGCACATCCATGAGCTCGGCCTGCTCATCGACGCCCCCGGCGTGGCCCGGGCGTTCGTGGACCTGTACAACACCGACTGGGCGATCTGCGGCGGAGACACCGCCTTCCGCGCCGCCCCTCCCCCGGGCGGCTACGGCTTCCCCGAGGCCATCGGCCAAGGCCCCAAGGCGCTCCTGGTCACGCCGGTGTTCTCCGCGCCCGGGTGGCTGCCCGACGAGCAGCTCTGGGACGAGCCCCAGCTCGTGGCCCTCATCGACGGCGCGCGCCGCCAGGTGCGGGTGCAGCTCCTCAACATGGACCTCCAAGACCGCGAAGGCCGCCGCATGGAGGCCTTGGAGGGCGCGCTCCGCCGGGCCGCCGCCCGAGGGGTCACCGTCGAGCTCCTGCTGGCCGACTGGTCCCAGCGCCCGGGGCTCATCGAGGAGCTCCAGGCGCTCCAGCGTGAGACCGGCGTGGTGATCCACCTCGTCACCATCCCCCAGGCCGAGCAAGGATTTATCCCCTTCGCCCGGGTGATTCACGCGAAGTACCTCACCGTCGATGGCCGCGCGGCCTGGCTCGGCACCTCGAACTGGTCGTGGGGCTACTTCCACGAGGGCCGAAACGTCGGCCTCGTCGTCGAGGGGGCGCCCTTCGCCGAGCGCCTCGACCAGCTCTTTGAGGCCCTCCGCGCGAGCGGCTACGCCCAGGCCTTAGACCCCGACGCGCAGTATCCTCTGCCGCGCATCGGGGAGTAGGCCCAGAGGAAGGCCCCGTCGCGCTCAGTTGTTCTCGGCGCCGGCGGTCACCCAGTCCCGGATGAGCTGGATGTCGGCGTCGGACATCGGCATCACCGTGGTGTAGTCCGCGGCGAGGGGCATCTGGGCGCCGAAGCTCGGATCGGCCTCGATCTTGTGCACGAGGAGCGAGGCGTCGGCGTCGCCCGGCACGACGTAGGCGTCGAAGCCCCGGCTGGCGTCGTCGGGGGGATCGGTGAGCAGCACCTCGTAGGCCCCCGCCGCGTCGAGGAGCAAGAAGCCGGGGTGGTAGCTGTCATCGGCGTGGCAGCTCTTGCAGTCGCGCTCCAGGATCGGCCACACGTCGTTGCTGTAGCTCACCACATCCGAGGCGGAGTCATCCGTGGTGGCGGTGTCGTCGGTGTCTTTGTCGCCGCAGGCGGTCAGGGCGAGGAGCAGGCTCAGGGACAGTCGGGTCATGGGTCTCCCTGGGGGGCGCGAGAGCGCGCGACGGCACTTTAGCCCCCTTCTGAAGCGACCGCGACGGCCCTAAGATCACGACGGACTGTCCCAAAAACGGGACAATCAGGCGGGCTTCGGTCCGAGCAGGCGGTTGAGGACGGCCTGGGGATCGGCGGCGGCGGGCAAGGTCGCGGCGAGGCTGGCGGCCTCGGAGAGCAGGCGGGAGGCGTGGGCGCGCTGCGCACCGGTGACGTCCTCGTCAACCTTTGGGCCCTTCTCGGCGGGGTCCGCCGTGGGGCGCAGCACCCGGTCGGCGAGGCGAGAGAACGAGAGCTGCAGCCCCTCGGCCCAGGTCTTCGGGGCGCCATCCTTCCACACCTCCCACATCATCACCTCGATGTGGAAGCTGCGCAGGGGCTTGCCGTGGGAGACGTTCCAGGCCTTCATGCCGCGGATGAGGGGGCGAAGGCGCTGGTTGCAGCCCTTGTCGCGCTCATCGCCGAGGCGCGCGTGCTCCGCCGGGTTCGTCTTGAGCCAGCTATGGCGCCCCAGATCGGGCAGCCGCAGGACGTGACTCTCAGGTGAGTCACGCCAACAAAGCACCAGATCAAAGGGGATGTTCTTGAAGTTGAGCCCGAGGCTGCGGTTCTGCACCCGCGCCGGGAGCCCCATGCCCTGAAGCTTCGCCTGAATCGCCCGCATCACCTCGTCCGGGCTCAAGCTGCGCAGCGTCGGGAAGTTCTTCGCCGAGAGCACGACGAGCAGGTCCACGTCTTTGAGCGGCCTGATCGCCGTCCCCCGCTGGAGGCTGCCGCCTTGGCGCACCTCTCCTTGGGGGTCAAAGTCCCGGCGCAGGAGCACGTTCAGCTCGTTCGCCGCCGCTTTGGCGCGCGACCGCTCGTCAGGGCTCAGGTTCAGCGCGGTGAGGTGGTCGTTGATGCGCTGCTCTACGGTCGCCATGTCGGGCCTCCTGACCCCACATGGCGCGAGCGGCTCAACTGTCTCGAACGAGGCCGAAAAAAGCCTACTGCCCGCCGCCGACGGTGAGCCCCTGGGGGCACTCGGCCACGGCGTTCACCCGGTAG
>JBEAVX010000495.1:0-3227 GCA_041160755.1 Pseudomonadota bacterium | reverse complement strand
CTACAAGACCGATCGGATCCTACGATATGACGCCCAGGGGGCCTATTTGGGCGTGTTCGCCGAGGGGATCGAGGGCCTGGACGGCCCCGACGCGGGCCTCGTCGTCGGCCCCGAGGGAGATCTGTGGGTGCCCTGCTTTGAGTCGAACCTCATCCTGCGCCTCGACGCCTCGGGCGCCGTCGTGGAGCGGGTCGAGGGCGCGACGAACCCCCGGCACCTCTGGTTTGACGCCGAGGGCGCGCTGTGGGTGTCGAGCTGGGGCAGCGGGGAGATCCTGCGCCGCGACGGGGGTGTCTTCACGGCGGTGGTGAGCCCGAGGGCGCCGACGGGCTTCGTGGTCGAGCCCGACGGCAAAGCCATCTGGGTGACCTCGGATCAGACCAGCCGCGTGCTGCGCCTGGACATCGCCACGGGCGAGGCGCTGACCACCCTCAAGCCCCGTCTCGGCGGGGTTGAGGGTGGCACCTTCTTGACCTGGCGCTGAGCTAACCCTGGCGCTGAGCCGACCCGGGCTAAATCTCCCGGTAGACCCACAGGCTCTCGCCGACCCGGGCGATGGGGAAGCTCCGCAGAGGCTCCGTCGCGGGGCCGGTCAACACCGCCCCGGCCTCGTCAAACATCGAGCCGTGACACGGGCAGACCGCGGCCTGGACCTCGTCCTCCCAGGCCACGTCGCAGGATCCGTGGGAGCAGATGCGCCACAGGGCGACGTAGCAGTCGGGCTCGGCCTGGGCGACGAGCAGCTCCAGGAAGGCCTCGGGTTTGCTCACGGCGGCCTGACCGCCGACCTCCAAGAGCGCGGGGTGCTCGGCCAGGGGGATCTCCCACCAGCCGGGCGCGCCGGGGCTCGGCGTCGGCCCGCAGGTCGGGGCGGCGCTCTCCGCGACACCCTCCCCCTTCGGACCGCAGCCGAGGCCGACGCAGGCCGCGCCGAGGAGCCCACCCAGCAGACCGTTGAGCACGTCGCGCCGGGGGCAACCCGACGCGGCGCTCACAAGGACTCCCCGTTCACGACGGCGACGGCGTCGAGATCAAACCCGGCGCTCGTGCCCTCGTAGCTGCCCGTTCCCGGCTCGCGGATACGCACAAACCGCGCCCGGGAGACGCCCAGATCAGCCAGATCAAAGGCGTCTCCGCCGGCGACCGCGGGGTCCGTGGCGTCGATGCCGTTCTCAGGGTTGGAGTAGACGAGGCCGACCCCGGCGCAGCCCGGATAGTCCGCCTCCGCGTTTGTGGCGTCGCAGGGCCACTCCACAAAGTCCACGCCGTCTTCGCTCACGCCGACGACGCCGGGCTCGTACCAGCCGGTGAACGGGTTCTCAAAGACGAGGAGGTCCGGGCCCTCGCCGTCGATGAGGCCGATGTCGTCGAAGCGCAGGATGATCACGCCGCCCTCGCCCAAGCTGAGCACGTCGAGGGAGGCGTTCCCGCCTTCGCCGCCGGTGGGAGGGCCGAGGACCACGTCGGGGAGCTTGTCCTGGCCGAAGCCCGCGAAGGGGCCCGGGGTGAAGGACTCCACGGCGTCGGCGAAGGCGTCGGGGCCAGGCGGGGCGGTGTCGATGACGCCCGTGTCCGCCCCGCCGCTCTCGGCGGTGTCTGTGGACGTGTCCTCTGCTTTGCAGCCGAGGAGCACGAGCAGCAGCACCCTCATGGCGCGGTCATCGAGGTCCAGCCGAAGCCGTTGCAGCCCGCGGCGAGGTCCGAGCGGTCCGCCCCCGTGGCGGCCTCGGCGTCGGCTTGGCTGGCCGCGTCATAGGCGAACTGGCAGTAGTAGAGCGCCTCGCCGTCCCAGGTCCAGTCAAAACGGGACCAGAGCTCGGGGTTGTAGGTGTTCGTCGCGGCGTTCTGGGCCACGGCGAAGTCGGCGTCGTTGTCGTAGATGGCGATGGCGTAGCTTGAGCTGCCGCTCACCCAGCTCGTGTCGCTGATGGTGTGGCTGCCGCCCCAGCCGTCCGCCCAGTCCCCGGCGATCTCGATGCCCGTGGGCGCGTTGGTGTCGGTGTTCGTGTCGTCGACGGCGCTGTCATCGGCGCCGCTGTCCGTGCTCGCGTCCTTGTCTCCACAACCCACGGTGAAGGAGAGCGCGGCCAGGATCCACATCATGTTCTTCTGCATGGTCACTCCGGTTGACCCCGGAGGGAGCGCGCAGGCGTACGAGGAGCACGCCAGCCGCTCCCATTCACCGGGGATGGCTGTAGCGCGCGCTGGCAGGTCTCCCGGCTTACGGCCGTAATCTCCATCGCCTTCCCAGGTCTTCAAGACCCAGTGGCTCGTCGTCGAGACGACGTGATGGAGCGTGACCGAACACGGTGGCGGGACCGCGCCGGAGTCTCACCGGCTTCCCTTTTCAATCTGCCCTTGGCCTTGATGGACGAGGCGCAGATCACCAGCACACGACCGTCGTTCTCAGACGGCGCCGCTATCGTAGCTGAACGCGCCGAGGCTGCCAAGGGGGATCACCGACGCGCCGAGAAGATCGCCCCCTTGGCAAATTGTTGGACCTCGACTATAGGGGCGGCGCTGACCGCGAGCCCCCCAAGACATGAGCTCGTGCCGTCTCGCGCCGATCTTCTCATTGCACAGCCACCCCGCCGTTGATGCCCCGCCGCGCGCCCTCTGGACGCTGCCCCGGGGCCTCTCCAAAGCGTCCCCCATGATGGGCGCGCGTCTCGCTCTACCGGCGTCGGGGGCTCGGCTCACCGTGCGACTCTGCGGCTCAGCCAGATCGACGAGGTCGTCGATCCGCGAGGGTGCGACGCCCTCTGCTTCACAGGAACTTCAATGCGCAACGCGCTCCTCGTCCTCTCCGCCCTCTCCTTCACCACCCTCTTCGCCTGCGCGCCCCAGCCCGCCAGCATGACCCTCGCGGGCTCCGAGGCCGTCGAGGTCCACACCCTCGACGGCGTGGCCTTGCCCCAGGTCAACCTGCTCGACGCCAGCGGCAACCCCATCACCGACACCTCCAAGGTGACGATCACCTGGGCCGTCGCGGACGCCGCCGTCGCCAAGATCGAGGCCGACAAGGTCGTCCCCCTCGCCTCGGGCGAGTCCGACGTGACCGCCACGGCGGGCGCGCTCACCGCGTCGTTCAAGCTCAAGGTCTCCGTGCCTGACGAGCTCCTGCTCCCCACCGCCGACACCTCCTGGACCGTCGGCCAGACCCGCCCCGTGCCCGCCAAGGTGCTCGCCAAGGGCAACGCCGTTGAGGGCCTCACGGTGACCTGGAC
>JBEAVX010000480.1:0-8318 GCA_041160755.1 Pseudomonadota bacterium | reverse complement strand
GGGTGTTGGGGGCGATGAGGTTCGTGAGGCGGCCGCCGACGACGGAGCCCACAACGGCGCTCCCCGAGAACAAGGCCGCCAGGCCCATGTCGATGTCGATGTGTGTGGCGTGGCCGGCATAGCCCGCGAAACCTTTGAGCGCGATGACGAGCAGAGAGGTGCCGACGGCCTTGCGCATCGGCAGCCCGCCGAGCAGGTTCAGCGCCGGGACCACCAAGAAGCCGCCGCCCGCGCCGACGAGGCCAGTGACCACACCGACGACGAGACCATCGGCGATCACCCGCCACATCGCCTGGGGCGGGCGCTCCTCCTCCGAGCCGCCGCGCCCCTTGTACATAAAGAAGGCCGTGGCGAGCATCATCATCGCGAACAGCACCAAGAGCACCTTCGTGGGCACCCAGTCCGCCGCGTAGCCGCCGAGGCCCGCGCCGACCATGCCCGCGGCGCCGAAGATGAGGCCGATCTTGAGCTCGACGTTGCCCTGTCGGAAGTGCTGAATCGCCCCGGCGACGGAGGTGATCGCCACGACGAGCAGGGACGTCGCGATGGCCTCTTTGGGCTCCACGCCCAAGGCGTAGATGAGGATGGGGGTGGTGAGGATCGACCCGCCGCCGCCGAGCAGTCCCAACGAGACGCCGATGAGTAAGGAGAGAACGAGCGCGAGGGGGAGCATCTTGACCTCAGGGTGAGACGTTCGGTCAAACTGCAACGCTTGTGCCAGCCCCAGCCCCGGGCCCACGAGCGGCCCACGCGCCCCGACGAGCCGTCTCGCCGCCGGAGACGTCGCGGCGGGTCTGTTTCATGAAACGTCCCACTGTTTCACCGCGTGGACTCTCGGCGGCGCCGTCGGGTTCGCCTAGGCGCGGCGGGTCGCGCCCGATGGACGGCAGGAGGGGGTGTGTGAAATCGCACATCCCGGCTGGCCCGCCTGCGTCGGCTGCCCCTGCGCTCGTTGGGGCGCGGCGGACGAGTTCAGATCCAGGCTGCGCTCCATGACTCGATCTTGCTCACGAAGCCCGGCTGCCCTTGCGGAGCAGCGCGAGGCGAGAACGCCCTGGCACACGTCTTGCAAATTGACCGCTTGCCCCCATCGGAGTGACCATGCATCCTTACCAATCCCTGCTCGTCCCCCTCGACCCCTGCGGTTGTGCTGAGCTCGTGCTCGCCCGCGCGATCGAGCTCGCTGAGGCGCTCGGGGCGCGTTTGGTGCTGCTCATCGTGGTCAATCCTCCGGCTGGGGTTCACCTCGGCGACCCCACGCGCGACGGGACGGTGCGTGAGCGCCTCGGGGCCGAGGCCCAGGCCCGCCTCGATGAGCTGATGGCCCTGGCCCGCCCCAAGGTCGCCCAGCTCGACGCCGTGCTGCGGTTTGGTGAGGTCGTGCCGACGGTGCTCGCCGAGGCCGAGGCCCAAGGCGCGGGCATGATCGTGATGGGCACCCACGGTCGCACGGGCCTTCGCCGCGTGCTCTTGGGCAGCGTCGCCGAGTCCGTGATTCGTCAGGCGTCGGTGCCCGTCGTCGTCGTGCACGCGCCGGAGGGCACCACCGACGCGCCCAGCCGCGCCTGGACCCAGGCCTCCGCCGAGGCTGAAGGCTGAGCGTCTCGCGCGGATCCATTACACTTGGGGCCATGAGCGCACCCCTTCAGTCCCGTCCCTCCCGCCTGATCACCATCGGCATCTCCCACTACTGCGAGAAGGCGCGCTGGGCCTTGGATCGCGCTGGGCTCCCGTATGTGGAGGAGGCCCACGTCCCGCCGTTTCATGGCCCGGCGTCGCTCCTCGCCGGGGGAAACCGCACGGTCCCGGTCCTCGTCGCGCCGGGCCGCACCCTCACGGACTCCACGCCGATCCTCCATTGGGTAGACGAGCAGCTCCCCGAGCCCGTGCGGCTGTTCCCGGCGGAGCCCACCCTTCGCGCCGAGGTGGTGGCGTTGGAGGAGCGTTTTGACAAAGACGTCGGCCCCCACAGCCGCCGTTTGACCTACTTCCACCTGCTCGCCCACCGCGAGCTGGCCGTTCGGGTGATGACCAAAGGCGTCGTCGGCGTCGAGGCGTCGCTCTTGCCGCTGGGGTTCCCCATCATCGCCTTCATCATGCGCAGCGCGATGAAGATCGACGCAGAGGGCGCCAACCGCTCGCTCAACGTGCTCACCCAGGTGATCTGGGACGTCAACCAGCGCCTCGCCGACGGGCGGCCCTACCTGTGCGGCGATCGTTTCACCGCCGCCGACCTCACCTTCGCGTCGCTCCTCTACCCGGTGTTGTGGACGCCCGAGCTCACCGCGGGCGGACCGACCCTCGCCGAGCTCCCCGCGGCGTTCAGCCAGCAGGTTCAGGCCTGGCGCCAGACCCCTGCGGGCGCGTTCGGCCTGCGCGTCTACGCCCAAGAACGCCGCCGATCGGCGTGGGGTCCAGCGTGATCGCCCTTGCGCGCCGATCTGGCGCGGTTATGGTCCGCGCCCGTTGACCGTCACCCGAGGCCACCATCTCCAACGAGCTGCTCATCATCCTGGCGCTGATCCTGCTGAACGGGGTGTTCTCCGGCGCAGAGATCGCGGTGCTGTCCCTGCGCAAGACCCGCCTCGCCGAGCTTCTGGAGCAAGGCAGCACCCGGGCCCGGGCCGTGGACGATCTGCGCCGCGATCCCGAGCGCTTCTTGGCGACGGTGCAGATCGGCATCACCGTGGTCGGCGCCTCGGCGGCGGCCTTCGGAGGCGCGTCCTTCGCCGAGCGCCTCGCGCCGACGGTCGCGTCGTTGGAGGTCTTGGCGCCCTACGCCGACCAGATCGCGTTCTCCATCGTCGTCGCCCTGGTCTCCTACCTCTCCTTGGTGCTCGGCGAGCTCGTGCCCAAGTCGTTGGCCTTACGCAACGCTGAAGGCTACGCCCTGCTCATCGCCCCGATCCTCTCGGGCATCTCCCGGATCGCCACGCCCATCGTCTGGGTGCTCACCGGCTCGTCCAACCTCGTGCTGCGCGTCTTCGGCGACCGCACCACCTTCACCGAGTCGCGGCTCTCCCGTGAGGAGCTGCAGCAGATGATGGAGGAGGCCGGCAGCGCCGGGAGCGTCGCCCCCGAGGTGAGCGAGATCGCCTCCCGCGCCATCGACTTCGACGACCTGGACGCCTACGACGTCATGGTGCCCGCGCGCAACATCGTCTCCTTGGACCGCGCCGCCACCCTCGCCGAGGTCGCGCGGGTCGCCCGGGAGCACACCCACACCCGGGTGCCCGTCTACGAGGGCCACGCCGACAACATCACCGGGTTCATCAACCTGCGTGAGGTGCTCGCCGTGGGGCTACAAGAGGGCCGGGTGGATCTCGGCAAGCTCATGCACCCCATCCCCTTCGTCGCCGAGAACATGGCCGCCCACGCCGTGCTCAACGAGCTGCAGGCCAAACGCAGCTACCTCGCCATCGTCGTCGACGAACAAGGCAGCGTGCGGGGCATGATCACCATGGAGGATCTGCTCTCGGAGCTCGTCGGCGAGATGATCAGCGAGACCGACCGCCCCAAGGGCCAGATCCGCCGCGAAGAGGACGGGAGCTACACGCTCTTGGGCTCGACCCCGGTTCACGAGGCCAACCGCACCCTGGCCTTTGAGCTGCCCGAGGGCGAGGGCTGGTCCACCGTCGCGGGGCTGTGCATCGAGCTCGCTGGGCGAATCCCGGCCCAAGGCGCGGTGCTCACCACTGAAGACGGCATCGTGCTGGAGGTGGTCGAGGCCACGCCGCGCGGGGTGAAGGTCGTGCGCGCCTCACGCAAAGCGCGTCCAGCGGATGATCTCGACGCGCTCTCGGGGCCCATTGAGGACGTAGACGGCCCCGCCGCCAGCGACGGCGAGCGTTAGTCGGCGCGCCCGCTCCGCCGCTCCACGCGGTATGATGGCCCGATGGAGCGAATCGAGCGCGGCTGGTACTACGTCGTCGAGCCTGAAGAGGGCCGCTACGCCCCGCCGGAGCGCCGCCTACGCGCGCCGGACGGGCGTGTGTTGACCGTGCGCGCCCATGGCCACCCTGGCCGGGTCGAGGTGATCGACGCCGAGGGCGGGCTGCCGGTGGCCGCTTGGCTGCGCGCGGCGCGGGCGGTGGGGGAGGTGAGCGAGGCCCCGGCCCGGGTGGTGCTCGGCGCGCGCGGCGCCCCCGAGGGCGTTCAAGAGGACGGCGCGCTGTGGCTCGACGGCCCGGCCGTCGCCGAGGCCCCGAGCGCCTGGCCCGTCGAGGCCAAGGTGCGCGCGCTGCTCAGCGAGGGGACGCCGAGGCGCTTCGCCCAAGGTGGGTCGCCCCAGGGGGTCGTCCCAGCGGCCTTGTTCTTTGAGTCCTTGATGAACTCGGACATGCCACACAATGACGCCGAGATCTCCCAAGGTGTGCTGCACATGGTCTCGTCGCTCACCGGCCTCGGCGTCGAGGTGCGGCTGGCGAACGTGAAGATGTCGATCACCGGCCGAGAGCGCCCGGTGATGGGCTTAGATCAGCTTGAGGCCGCCCTCGCCCGTGGCCCCGTGGGCTTGGTCTGTATTACGCTCCTGGAGGGCTACTGGGAGGGCGTCGTCTCTCTGGTGCGCGCGCTGCGGGAGCTCGGCTGCCGGGGGCACATCGCGCTCGGCGGCGTGATGCCGACGCTCACCCCCGAGCACGTCGCCGCGCATTTTCCTGACGTGAGCTTCGTGTGTCGTGGCGCCGGGGAGGTGTTCTTGCCCCAGCTCGCGCGGACTCTGGGCGAGGGCGACGTAGACACCCCGCTCACCGAGGCCCAGGTCACCGCGCTCTTGGCCATGGACGGCCTCATCGTCATCGATCGTGCCGGGGGGCGCCTGCTCTCGTGCAACAGCGCCAAGGTCGTCACCGTCACGGATCTTGACCGTGTGTCATTGGACCTCCGTTACCTGCGGCCCCACCACATCGCCGCCGGGGTGGAGCTCTCGACCTCCCGGGGCTGCCTGCACCGCTGCACGTTCTGCTCGATCATCGGCCGCGAGAGCTATCAGGCGCGCTCGGCGGGCAGCGTGTTTGATCTTCTGCGCGCCTACGATCAACACTACGCCCAGCTCTGGGGCGAGGGCCCTCGGGATGAGCGCGGGCGCAACACCCTCGTCCCCAAGAACGGCTACCGCGTTCACATCAGCGACGATGACTTCGCCTGCGACCGGGAGCGGGCCCTGGCCTTCTTCCGAGGCCTACGGGACACACCCTTCCGTCTGTCGTCCTGCCAGGTCTCCATCGCCGATCTCTGCCGCCGCGAGGGCGGCAAGCTCCTCGCCGAGCCCGACCACGAGCTCCTCGACGCGATGTCGCCCGACTGTTTTGACGACCACGGCGCGGCCTTGCCCGCCCGGGACTTCGTCGCCGATCACCGCTCACGGGCCTGGTCGAGCTACCTGCAGATCGGCGTCGAGAGCTTCTCGGACGTGGAGCTCGCGCGGCTGGGCAAAGGGTACAACCGGGCCCACCTGCGGGCCATCGTCGCCGAGCTCAGCCGCCGCCAGATTCATCACGACGCCTACTTTATCCTCTCCAACGCCGAGACGACCGGCCCGGAGCTCGTCGAGGTGCTCGACGAGGTCGTGCGGCTCAAGATGAGTCATCCTCTGTATTTTCACATCCGGTTCCCCGTGGTGGCCCGGCTGGTGAGCTACTTCCCGAGCGCGAGCTACCGGCGGCGCCTGCGCCAAGGCCAAGAGGGCGTGAGCGCGCTGCGGGCGGCGGCGTCTGTGCCGAGTCACCCCGAGCTGGACTACCCCTTCGTCGAGCAGGACGAGCCCCGGGACGCCGCCGTGCGTGGGCTCATCGACGACGGCGTGTTCACCGACGAGGCGCTGTACACCGGCTCGTATGACCGTGTGCGGCGCTCCTTGGTGGCCCGCTTCGCTGACAGTCGTGACCCGGAGGTCGAGTACCTCGCGCGGCTGGTCGATGACCGCGCCCGGCGCCGGGTGTTTGAGCTCATCGACGGCGCCCGCCGCCGAGGCCACGGCCAGAACCCCCAGCGCGACGCCGCCGAGGAGGAGGCGCGTCTCCGCGCCGTCGGCGAGCAGCTCCTCGGCCCCACCTCGGGCTGGCTGCGCGCGTTCCAGCGCTACACCCAAGGCGGCGTCACCCGACTGGTCGTGATCCCCACCTGGCAGTGTGAGCTTCGCTGCAACTACTGCTACATCCCCAAACAAGACGGTCGGGTGATGACGCGCGAGACCTTGGAGCGCGCGATCGACCTCTTGCTCTCCAGCGAGCGGCGCCACCTCACGCTCCAATATTTTGGCGGTGAGGCGCTCTTGGAGTGGTCGCTCGTGCAGCACGGCATCGCCTGGGGCACGGCCCGGGCGGCGTCCCGGGGCAAGACCCTCGATTTTGTGCTCAGCTCGAACGGCTGGTCTCTGGACGCCGAGAAGCTCGCCTGGCTCAAACAGCACGCGGTCAAGCTGGAGCTCTCTCTGGACGGCGACCCGGAGACCCAACGGAAGTTCCGCGCCGCCCGGCGCGTCGGCGAAGACAGCTACCAGATGGGCATCGCGCCCCGGGCGGCGGAGATCCTCGCGGCGGGCCTGCCCTATGACGTGATCATGGTCGTCCACCCGCACCATGTGCACAAGCTCGCGCACAACTACCTGCACATCGTCTCGTTGGGCTTTCGCCGCGTACAGATCAACTTCGCCTTGGGCAAGGTGTGGACACAGTCCCAGCAGAAGACCTTGGCCGAGCAGCTCTTTGTCTTGGCCCAGGCCCTCAAGGCGCAGGAGGCCGCGGGTGACCCGGTGGTCCTGGTGAACGCCGAGAACGCGCCGATGCCGATGCGCCTGAACAATGAGATCACCGTGGACTGGGACGGCACGATCTTCGGCGGCAACGCCTTTTTGCACGAGACCGAGCACAAACACAAGTTCCGCCGGGGCCACCTCGACGACCTCTGCTCGTTTGACCGCTACTGGATGGACGCGCCGCCAAACGCCGAGCTCGTGCGCTGGTCCTATGAGCCCGAGGTCACCGAGAACAACCTGAAGGTGGGCGCCGTGGTGACGGGGTTCTTGCGCTGGTACCGTGGTGAGGCCCGCCCGTGACGTTCAGCCTCCCGGGTGTCGGCCCGCTGCCCACGGCCGAGCAGGTGAACCGCCGCCTGCGCCAGATTCTCGCCGCGGACTCCGCCCAGACCGGCGATGGGGCCCACACCGACCGCCTGATGTTGATGCTCACGCGCTCCTGTGAGCTGCGCTGCTCCTACTGTTTTGTGGCCCTCTCCGAGATGCACTACGGTCAGGACCACCCCCCGGAGCGCGTGACCGAGGGGGTCCCGGCCGGGGATCTGTCGGTTCAGACCGCCTCTCGGGCCCTCGACCTCTTGATGACCTCAGAGAAGCCTCGGCTCTCCGTCCAGCTCTTCGGCGGCGAGCCCACCCGGCGCTGGGACACGGTTCAGGCCATCCTCAGCCTCGCCCAGACCCACCCGAGGCGGGCCGGACGGCCCCTGGAGCTTCAACTCACCACAAACGGCGTAGGTTTGAGCGACGCCCAGATGGCCGAGCTCGCCGCGTCCCCGGTGGTCGTGCAGCTCTCCGTGGACGGTGACGCCCACGGCAACCGCTTTCGCCGCCCGCACCTGCCCGCCGCCCAGCGCCCCGAGGCCCAGCCCGAGGCCATCACCGCGCGCCTCAACCACCACGGCGTGCGCTGGTTCCTCAACGTCACGGTGCCCCCCGCGGCCTGTGATGAGCTGCCCGCGCGTTACGAGCAGGCCCTCGCGCTCAAGGCCCCGGCGCTGCAGCTCAACTACGCCACAGGGATGCGCTTCTCGGACGCCCAGGCTGAGAGCTACCTCATGGGGCTGTGGCGGGTGCTGGAGCGTGACGCCCAGAGCAAGCACCCGATCCAGCTCATGAACTGGCAGAACGCCGCCGATCCGGCGCCATTGTGTGGCGACGTGATCGTCGACGTCGACGGGGCCTTGATGCAGGTCGGCGGCATCTTCCACGAGCGCCGCTTCCCCACCTTACGCGCGGCCTACCACCACGGTCACCTCGACGAGGCCCAGCGGTTTGAGGGCCGTCGGGCGAGCTTGATGGAGCTCTGGCGGCGCACCAAGGCCGCGTTGAGCGCTGAAGAGGCCGAGGTGTTCCTCTCCGGGATGCGCCTCGGGGCGGCCCAGGATCTCGTCTGCCGCCTCGCCGACCGCCAGCGGCGCGGGGGCTGAGGCCGCGCACGCCTCACGATCAAGAATGTTCGTCGCGGAGGTTGGGCGGCGGGCCCATGATCGGGATACTCGCCTCCCGCGCCCGCTCACGGGCCCCAGGAGTGAGAGACATGAGCGTTCGTACAGGATGGACG
>JBEAVX010000604.1:0-14497 GCA_041160755.1 Pseudomonadota bacterium | reverse complement strand
CTCCAGGACCTCCTCGATCTCCCACTTCACCTCTAAGACTTGGCCCTTTCCGGCGTTCTCGATGAGCTCCCGGGCGCCGACGCCCCCGGGGCCTTTGATCAGCTCCACGAGCCGAACCTTGATCTCTTCACGCTCGTCGTCATCAGCGGCCAGTAGGCGCCCGACGAGGGCCTCGATCTCCTGCTCCACGGCGATCCTCCACGAATGCTCGAAGTTTATCGAAAATGTGTGACCCAGGGGGCGATTCGTTTTTCAGCGGCGGCGAGGGTAGGGGTCAAAGAGGCAGAACCCCAAGAGAATCCGGAGACGACGATGACCGCCCGAACCTTCCTCGCGCCGCTCGTGTTGATCGCCAGCCTCACCGCCTGCACCGCCAGCCCGGCGGACCGGCTCGCGGGGGTGCTCCCCGATGAGCGCGTGCTGATCAACATGCCCACCCAGAGCGCCAGCGCCAAGGCGGCGGGCGAAGATGAGCGTGAGTGGTCCGAGGCCTACCTGTTCACCGCCCAGATCACCGACGACGTGAACGGGCTCATCGGCGGCGTCTTGGGCCTCGCCTCGGCGATCGTAGAGTACCCGCCGACGACGGTGGGTGAGGACGGCACCGAGGCGGTGTGGGGCCCGTGGGCGGACGCCTTGGACCCCGTCGAGACGAGCCTCTATGTGCGTGAGGAGGCCGACGGCGGCTACACCTGGGTGTTCTTGCAGCGCCCTCGGGGCGGCGGTGACGAGGCCGATCAGATCGTCATCGGCGGCGAGGTGGACGCGGGCTCGACGGACGCGGCGTACTCCGGGCGCTTCGCGGTGAACTTCACGCTCATCCACGAGCTGAACCCGAACGAAGACGCCGAGGGCATGTTCTACAGCGACTACGTCGTGGACGAGGCGGGCGCGACGGCCACGGCGGCGTTTGAGGGCTTCGGTGACGCGGGCGGCGAGACGGTGGACGCGCTCTACGCCTATGACCAGACGCACAGCGGCCCCGGCCAGATGGACCTCGCCTGGCTCGCGGATGTCGATGGTGAGGGCACTGACGAGGCCTGGGTGGTGCGCTCGCGCTGGACGCCCGAGGGCGAAGGCCGCTCCGACGCGGTGCTCACCGGCGGATCCTTGGGCGGTCTCACGGCGCTCGCGAGCGAGTGCTGGGACACGAGCTTCGCCGAGGTCTGGTACCAGAACAACGTCGGCGACCCGGAGCGCGGCGACGCCACAGCCTGCGCCTACGCCGAGGCCTCTTACGCCGAGTGATCTTGGCGCGCGCCCCGTGGGCGGGGTGAGGGCGTTATGACACGACATCATGTCGCTGTTCACGCTCCTCACCCCCGAGTCCCGCGAGCGCCTAGAGCGCCTCGCCGAGCGTGTGGTGGTGCCCGCCCGAACCCGCATCATCCGGCGCGGGGACGCCGGGGGCGACATCTTCAGGGTCGAGCGCGGCAGCGTCGAGGTCGTTGACTCGCGCAGCCGCCCCGAGGTGATCCTCGACGTGCTCGGGCCCGGCGCCGTCGTCGGTGAGCTGAGCTTCCTCGCCGGAGAGCCCCGCTCCGCCGACGTGCGCGCCTTTGAGGAGACGAGCCTCTCCCGCTGGCCCGAGGCGACCCTCCGCGCCGCCTTGGACGCGGACCCGACCTTGGCCCGCGACTTTTATCGGGCCTTGGCGCTGATGCTCGCCGCGCGCTTGGGCAAAGGCGCGCGCAGCAGCTCCAGCGGCGCACGGGCCGCCGGGGCCTCCATCGCGGGCCTGAGCGCTCGGCCCGGCCATGAGCTCGCCGAGCTGTTTAAGGCCGAGCTCTTGGCCTTGGAGGCGCCCCTTCGTCGAGAGGATCGCGCCACCGGGGTGCGCCTGATGGGCGAGGCCTGGGACCGTTTTATGGAGGCCGCGCGGCAGACCTTCGCCAGCCTCAGCCCCAGCGAGGCCGAGGCCGCCGGGGAGGTGTTGGGCAAAGAGCTGACCCCGTGGCTGGTGCGGGCGCACACCGCTGAGCTGACCATCGCCCGGCCCGGCGGTCGGGCGGGGCACCCCGCGCTCTTGCGCCACATCGAGCGGGGGATGCCCCAAGGAAACGATCCCGTCGGGGTGGCCTTGGACGCGGCCTTGCTCAGCTCCTCGACGGCCTTGGGCCAGCGCGAGCGCCAGCGCGCCACCTTGAGCGCCGTCAGCACGCTCTTGCCCGAGGATCGCCCGGCCCGGGTGACCGTGCTCCACTGCGGCAGCGGCAGCATCCCGAGCGCCATCGGCCTGATGATGCAGTCGGGCGGCGAGCTGAACTGCGTCGATGGGGATCGGGAGGTTCTGGAGAAGCTCGACCACGCCACGATCGCCCGGAGCGCCGCGCTGAGCCTGCGCCTCGTGCACGAGGACGTCACCCGCACCATCCTCGGCCGGACCAACTTGCACCTCTCCCCCCAGGATCTCGTCGTCGTGAGCGGCGTCCTGGAGTATGTGCCCGACCTCGCGCTCACCTCGCTCACCCGGGTGGCGCTCGGCATGTTGGCGCCGGGGGGCACGGTGATCCTCGATCTCCTGCGCCCCTCCTCGGATCGTTTCTTCTTTGATCATGTGCTCGGCTGGCGCACCGTGCGGCGCACGAAGGAGGCCGCGGCGGCGCTCCTCACCGGGCTCGGCCTGCGCGACCTCATGGCGGCGCCGTGCAAAGGCGCGGCGATCGTGCTCACGGGGAGATCCGCAGCCTGATAGATTCTCGCCTAGCCCGACTTGGACGGAGCCAAACCTCATGCGACTGACCCTGCAGCTCGTGCTCCTTACCGCGCTGACCGCCTGTGACGGGCCCCCGCCTGAGGCGCCGCCTGTGCCCGAGGCGCCGACACCGCCCGTCGCCGAGGTCAAGGCGCCGAGCCCGCTCAGCGTCGGGGAGCTCGCCGCCGCCGAGCCCGTGGCGCTCGTGCCGAGCCCCTTGGAGATGCAGGCCGCGCTCAAACGCTCGGGCCTCCTCGGCCCCCAAGGGCTGCTCGTGAAGCCCCGGCCGCTCAAGGCCGCCGGGGAAGACCACGACCGCCTCGCGGTTCGCACGGGCGTGGCCCTCGCTGACCTCCTCCTCATCGTCCAGACCGCCCAGACCCCTGAGCTCGTCGGGCTGCTCAAGGAGATCCGCGCGGGGCTCGTCGCGCTCGGCGCGAAGGACGACGCCTTGAGCGCCTTGGACGAGCTGACCGCGCAGGTGCAGAACGAGGCGCTCACCCGGGACGCCCTGGTGCAAGAGCTCGACGCGCTCTCGGGCGGCACCTTGCCCGAGCTTGAGGCCCAGCTTGGCCCCCGCGCCGTGCCCCTCATCCGCGCGGGGTCATGGTTGGAGGGCGCGAACCTCGTCTCGTCGTCGATCATCGCGGGCGGCAACTACGACACGGCGACGGATCTCCTCCGTCACCCCGGCGTCGTCGCCTGGTTCCAGCGCTACGTCGAGGAGACCCCGGCGGGCCGCCCCGACCAAGAGCAGCTCGTGCCGATCCTGCGCGAGTCCCTGCAGTCCCTCGCGACGGCCACCGCCGCCGAGCGTCTCGGCGAGGCCGAGGTCCGACAGATTCACCAGAGCACCGCCGCCGTGCTCGATCTTTTGTGAGCGAGGGCCCCGTGTCGAATCTTCCTTTGCCCATGTCGCTCGTCGCGCTCCTGATCGGCGCCTCCGCGCTCCTGCGCCCCGCCTTGGCGGGCGAGGCCGACGACTGCCTCCGCAACAAGATGCTGGAGGGCTACGCCCAGGGCTGGTCGGTGCGCACCTCCACCTCGGCCTCCCTCAAAGAGGGCGAGTCCCGCGTGTACTCCGTGACCCTCTACAAGGGCGCCGAGTACCAGATCTTCGCCTGCGCAGACGCCCAGGCCGTCGACGTGCGCCTCGTGCTCCATGACGCCGATGGGCAGGTGCTCCTGAACGAAGACGCCGTGGATCGCCAGCCGGTCTTGACCTACACCGCGCCGGCCACGGCCACCTACTACGTCGCGGTTCACGCCGCAGACACCGTGTCAGACGAGGCCAAGGCCGCGATCGGCATGGCGGTGACCTGGCGACAGTCGCCGTGAAATTGGGGGTGACCGGGGTGCCTCGCACCGCGGAGCTTCGCGGGGCGCTCCGGGAGGCCCTACAGACCCAAGGCCACGAGGCCACGCCGAGCGCCGACCTCGCCGCTGACATGCTCCAGGTGGCGCTGCGGGGGCTGGGCCGCGCGGTGGTGCTGGAGAGCCCGCAGCTCGCCGAGCAGCTCAAGCGCGCCTCCGGCGTCGCCGACGCCCCGCTCCAGGCGCTCTTGGAGCTCGCGCGCTCTCCCCGGTTTGGTCAGTCCTTGTCCAAAGAGGAGCTGCGCGTCTTCGGCGAACGTTTCGGGGAGTCCGCCTTAGAGCAGCTCTCCGAGCTTCAAGCCGAGCAGCTCGACCCGGCGGGCTTCGCCGAGCTGTGGGGCCCCAAGGCCTCCGTCGCGCTGCTCGACCTGCTCTTCGCCTTGGCGGCGACGCCCCGTGGCGTTCGTTCGCCCCAGGCCAGGGCGCTGGATGAGCTGGCGGAGGCGCTGGGCCTCGACGGCATGATCGGCGCCGCGCTGTTCACCGTGCATGACGCCCGCCACGCCGCCGGCGCGCTCTCTTGGCGCCTGAGCGGAGAGCGAGTCACCTTGGGCAGCGGGCCGGGCAACGAGATCGTCCTCCCCGATCCCCAGGTGGGCCGCCAACACTGCGTGCTCAAGAAGGGGCCAGACGGCTGGCGGGTGACCGATCTCGGCAGCGGGCGCCCGCTGCTCGTGGACGGGCACCACGTCAGCTCGGCGCCGGTCTCGCCGGAGAGCCAGATTCGGGTGGGCCCATGGCGGCTCACGGTCAACGAAGACAAGCTCTGGGCCCGGGCGGATCGGAGCTTTGAGGCGCTCTCGGTGCGGGGCCTGGGCCGAAGCATCGGGCGCCGGGAGATCTTGAGCGGGGTCGACTTCACCGTGTTCGCCGGAGAGCTGATCGCGATGGTCGGGCCGTCGGGCGCGGGCAAGACGACGCTCATCAGCGCGCTCTCGGGCGTCGCGCGGCATGATCGCGGCGAGGTTCGTCTGGGCGGTCGCGACTTTCACCAGCTGCTCGCCGCCGATCCCTCCCTCGTGGGCTTCGTGCCCCAAGACGACCTCATCCACCCCGAGCTCAGCGTCGAGGAGTCTCTGCACTACGCGGGGCGGCTGCGGCACGCCCGGGCGCTCGGCGAGGCGCCGCTGCAGGGCGAGGTAGACCGCGTGATCGCCGAGCTGGGCCTCTCCGACATCCGACGCGCCCGCATCGGCGACGCCCTCCACCGCGGCATCTCCGGCGGCCAGCGCAAGCGGGTGAACCTCGGCCAAGAGCTGATGAGCCGCAGCACCCGCGTCTTGTTTCTGGACGAGCCCACCTCGGGCCTCGACCCACGCTCGGCCCAAGACATCGTGCGCCAGGTGCGCCTGCTCGCCGACAGCGGGCGCATCGTCTTCTTGGTCACCCACGATCTCAGCCCCGTCGTGATGTCCCAGGTGGACCACCTGCTGCTCATGGTGCCCGGCGGGCAGGTCGCCTGGTTTGGGCCGCCGCGGCGCGCGTGCAAATACTTCGAGGTCGAGACGCCGGACCTCATCTTTGATCGCCTGGAGGAGCGCGGCCCCGAGGAGTGGGCGCGGGCTTGGCGAGAGAGCGCTGAACACACCCAGTTTGTGACCGCGCGCGGCGCGCTCTTGGGCCTGCCCTCGTTCACGGCGAGCCGGGCGGGGCAGGGGGGCCTCGGCGGGCGCCCTGACCCCGGCGCCGCCCCGCGCCCTGTGCCGGGCTCGGTGGATCAGCTTCGGGCCCTCACCGCGCGATACGCCAAGGTGAAGCTGCGGGATCGGGACGGGCTCATCGTGCTCGCCGCCCAGCCGGTGATGCTCGCGGCGTTCATCTACCTGGTGTTCCCCGCGGCCACGGCGGGGGCGGTGTTTATGGTGTCGCTGAGCTGCCTGTGGTTCGGCATGTCCTTGGCGGTGCGGGAGCTCATCGCCGATCGTGGCATCCAAGAGCGTGAGCGCCGGGTCGGCGTGGGGCTCATCCCGTACCTCGGCGCAAAGCTCGGCGTGCTGGGGGCTCTGAACGTCGCCCAGTGCGGCGTGTTCACGGGCATCGTGTTTGTGCTCATGGGGCTCGGGGGCTACGGCTTCGACCTCGGGCCGCTCATCGCCGTGCAGGTGCTCACCGGGTTCGTCGGCGTGTGCCTTGGCCTCGCCGTCTCGGCCTGGCTCGACAGCTCTGAAGGCGCTGTTGGGTCGCTGCCGCTGTTGCTCATCCCCAACATCTGCTTCTCCAGCGTGCTGGTCTCGATCCGCGACATGAGCGTCGCCGCCGAGGTGCTCACCTGGGTGACCCCGGCGCGCTACGCCTTTGATCTCTCGCTCAAGATGGGGGAGCGGCTCAGCGAGGCCGGGCGTGTGCCAGGGCGCTGGGAGCTGCGGAGCATGACCGGGCCGCTCTATGAGCTCGGCCTCAAGCCCGCGGACGTCACCGACATGGGCATGAGCCCGATGGAGCTGGTCGCCGCGCTGCTCGCGCTCTCGGCGGCGCTCCTCGCCGTGGCCGTCGCTGGGGCCACCCGCGCCCACGAGCGGCGCTGAAGGAGCGCGGCCCGGGGTGTCTCGTTACGGCAGGTCCTGCAGCCAGCGGGCGCGGCCGATGCCGGCGCCAGCCTCGGTCTCCAGCGTCCACACGACCTCTTTGGCGTCGTTGACCTCGGCGATCTGGCCGAAGGGGCTCCAGGCGATGAGGATGTTGCCGCTGGGCGTGGGGTGCGCGTCGCCAAGCGCGACGGCGAAGCCGTTGTTGGGGTGGTTGTACTCCCAGGTCTGCGTCATCTCCTGGCGCTCGTCGTCGTAGGTGTAGCGCGCGACGCGGGAGACCTGCGGCTCGTGGTGCATGCCGTTGTCGAACACGAGCAGCTCGCCGTCCCGCATCCAGGAGGAGTGGGGGTGAGACCACTCCTTGCCGCCCATCACCATCCGGTAGTCCCCGTAGGGGTTGATGTCGTCGATCAGCGCGCCGTCGGACGCCGAGATGACGTACACCGAGTCCGTGTAGTGGGACATGGCGAAGAAGCGGTCGGACTCGGCGTCGTAGGTGAGGCTGTTGATGTGGCTCCAGTCCACGGCCGTGTCGTCTTGCCAGGAGACGGGCGTCTCTTGGTGCTGGCAGGTGACCGAGGGGGTGTAGTAGTCAAACAGCGAGAAGATCGGCTCGGCGTCTTGTTGGGCCTCGCCGCCTTGTTTGGTCACCTGGATGGCGTCGCCGATCACCGAGCGCTGCTGGCCGTTGATCTCCATGGTGATCGTCTCGTCCTGAATCCAGGCGATGCGGCCATCGGCCAGCTCGACGAAGTCGTGGTGACCATCGGGGAGCTTGGTGCGATCGATGAGCACGCCGTCCCAGCCCACCCGGAGCAGCTCGGTGCCGGTGTCGTTGTCGAAGGCGTCCTGCAGAAGCACCATGAGCGCCTCTCCGTCGCGGCTCACCTGCACGGAGCTGCTGATCTCTTGGAACGCCAAGGGCATCGTCCAGGCGACCTCACCCTCGGCGTTCGCGAGGATCACCCAGCCGGAGTTGAGCGAGAGGATCGTCGTGAGCAGGAGGCCCTCGTCGCCGGGCGTCCCCTCGGCGTAGAGCCTCGGCAGGCCAGCGGGGGCCACGGGCACGTCGAGGGAGAGCACGGCGCTCGTCTCGTCGTCTCCGCCGTCGGGCGCGGTCACGAGCTGCACAAACACCGTGCGACCCGAGGCCGGGCCGACGACGAGGTGCTCCATCGCGCCGGGGGACATCGCGCGGTGTTTGGTCTCATGGACGAGGGCGTCTTCGCTGTACCCCCAGCGCACCCAAGACTCGCCGACGGCGTCGGCCTCGTACCGCGCCTCCAGCACGTTGGGGATCGTCTCGCCGAGCTGAACATCGACGGATCGGAGGGCGCCATCCGGGCTCTGACAGCCGAGGAGCGCGGCGAAAAAGACCATGGAAGACTCCTTGGGAGGGCTCAGTGTAGCGGTGACCGAGGGCGGGTGCGGGCCAAACCCTGGCGGTGACAGGATCAGGGCAGCTCGGCCATCCACTCGATCCGGCCTGTGCCTGCCCCGGCGGAGGTCTCTAAGGCCCAGAGCTCCTCGCCGGTCGCGCTGGTGCGTGTGATGCGACCCAGGGTGCTCCAGGAGGTGAGCAGCTCATCATTGGGCAGCTCCTTCACGTCGCCCAAGGCGAACACGAGGCGCTCCTCAGCCTCCCACAACGACAAGGTCTCGGTGAGCGCGCCGGTCTCGGCGTCTACGTCGTAGGCCACGACGCGGGAGCGGGGCGGGCTGTAGTGGAGGCCGTTGTCGAACAGGAGCAGGCGGTCGGCGCTCATCGTCGAGGAGTGGGCGTGGGACCAGGGCTCCCCCTCATCCACCATCGGATCACCCTCCTCAAAGCGGATCTGATTGAGCAGGGCGCCGTCTTTGGCGCTGATGACGAAGGCCTGATCGATGTGGTGGGTGAGCATCAAGAAGGCGTCTTGGGTGGCGTCGTAGTCGAGGCTGTTCGCGTGGGTCCAGTCGAGGAGCTCCCGGCCTTGGTAGAACAAAGTGTGACGCTGGTGATCACACTCTCCGTCGGGGCCGGTCCAGTCGCGCAAGAATGAGAACAGAGGCGGCTGGGTGACGTCGGCGGTCTCCGCCCAGGAAGACACTCGCAGCGCGTCTTGGGCGACGTCGATGGCCTCTCCGCTGATGGTGATGGGCCCGGCCTCAAGCTGAATCCAGGCGATGCGGCCATCGGGCAGCTCGACGAAGTCGTGGTGGCCGTCGGGCAAGACCATGCGGCGGAGGACACGACCGTCCCAGGCGTAATGGAGGATCACCGTCTGGGGCGCGGTCAGCGACATGTCCGTGGTCAACACCAGGACGCCGCTGCCGTCGCGCGCCAACGAGGAGGCCGTCACCAGCTCATTCGAAGGCAGCTTCACGAACCAGACCGGGCGACCCTCTTCGTTCAGGATGACGAGCTCGGTGGTCTGGGCGGTGATCAGGCTCGTGAAGACGTGGCCCGGGGCGTCGCCGGGCAAGGTGCCGACGGTGTCGACGTTGGGGATCTCCGCGGGCTCGTAGGGGATGTCGAGGGTCTCCAGGGCCCCCTCCAGTCGTTCGCCGCTCGCTGTCTGAACCACCGCCCGAAAGCTCACGCGCTCGCCGCTCGGCGGCCCGATGACCAGCCCCTCAAATCGCCCCCCCGCGTCGATGGGCGCCGGGCGCGTCGTCCGGAGGTTGTCTGCCGTGGTCCCCCACTCGATGAACACCACCCCCTCCACCTGGCTATCGATCGAGGCCACGACCGCGTTCGGGATGACCTCCCCGAGATCGAAGCTTGACTGCACGCTGGTCGAGCTCTCTTCGGGATCCGTGCAGGCCATCAGGAGGATGAAAAACATACGAGCGCGTCCTGTCTCTGGGGGGGGTGGTTCCTCCACACTGCGCCAGTTCTGGGGCGCTTGTGTTTAGTATTTGTCAGGACATGCGCGCGTCAGAGCGTCGCGGCCCCCGCGTTCGTGAAGGTCTTGTACCGTTGACGCGCCTTGTACAAGGTCTGGGCCGTGGCCTGGATGCCCGCGACGGCGTACTGGAGGCCACCTGGGTTCCAGAACTTGCCCTCGATGAGATCGGCGTCGTGGTCTACAAGACCGGTCTCGACGGCGAGCTCATGCAGGCGGGAGTGGGGGTAGATGCGGATCGGCTGCATCATCAGCAGGGTGAACAGGCGGAAGTTGGGGCCGCAGTGCATCTTGGCGTCCGCGACAAACTTGAGGATGCTAAAGAGCGAACGCCAGTCTTCACCCGGCGCGTTGAGGAAGAAGCTGTACTCGACGTCCATGTCGTACTTCTTCGCGGCCTGGTAGGTGTAGACGAGGTCTTTGTAGCGGAAGTTTTTGTCGAGGTTCTTGAGCATCCGGTCATCGACGTGGTCGGGAGAGAAGCTCAGGAGCCCGCAGCCCGCGGCCTTGAGCCAGCGGAGCAGCTCGTCGGGCAGGGTGACGGCCTTCTCGTTGAACCACGCGGACCAGCGGATGTCGAGCTTGCGGTGAACGATCTCTTTGCAGATGGCGATGCTGTGCTCGACGGGGATGTTGAAGATCTGGTCGCAGAAGAACATCTGCTTGACGCCCCAGCGCTCGCGCAGCTCCTGCATCTCATCGACGACGGACTCCGGCGTGCGGCGGCGCACGGCGTTGCCCAAGAGGTAGGTGTCGGAGCAATGCACGCAGTGAAGCGCGCAGCCGCGCTTGGACTGGAGCCCGATGCTCACGAAGCTCGACTCGGCGTAGGGCGCGAAGGGGAGGAGGTCTTTGCGGTAGGGCTTGAGCCCGGCGAAGTCCAGCTTGCCCGGCGAGCCCGTGTAGGTGGGCGCGCCGTCGTGGCGGAACCACAGGCCGGGCACCTTCCGGGGGGCGTCGAGGTTGTCGAGGAGCAGCGGGAAACGCTCCTCGCCTTCGCCCCAGAGGCCAAAGTCGAGCTCAGGCAGCTTCTGCATGAACAGCTCGGAGTACAGCGAGAACGCCGTGCCTCCGGCGACGATCTTCGCCTTGGGGGCCTCTTGCCGGATGATGCGCACGGTGCGCTGCTGGGGCTCAAAGTCGTCGCTGTGAACGCCGGGCGTGGCGACCTTGATGTTGCGAAGCGAGATGCCGACCACGTCGGGGCCGAACTCGCGCACCTTCTGGGCCAAGATCGCGTAGGGATCGGCCGCCTCGCGGTGCAGGTTCACGTCGAAGATCTCGACGTGGTGGCGCTCGGGGAGGTGCGCGGCGAGGTAGGACAGGCCGATGGGGTAGACCAGCTCAAGATCGAGGGCGGTGAAGGCCTGTACCAGCAGGATTCGCATCATGGGCTCCGTCAGGGTCGCTCCCCAAGGTAGCCCAAAAAGAGCGGGGCTGGGGGTTCTCACACACCCCAGCCCCGTCGGTCTTCACAGGAAGGCGCGCTCAGCCGGTCTTCTTCTTGGGGGCGCCGCCGGTCTCGTTGCCGTCCTCGTGGTAGGGCGAGGTGTAGCCGTAGGTGCCGTAGCCGTAGGTGCCGTAGCCGTAGCCGTAGCCCGAGCCGTAGTAGTCGTCGGGCTGCTCGTTGTAGCGGTTGCCGATGGCGCCCAGAAGCGGCGCGTCCACTTCAGTGAGCCGCTGGCGGCAGCGCAGCACCTGCTTCTTGGGGGCGCGGTGGAACCGCACGACCATGATCACGCCGTCTACGAGGCGGGAGAGGATGAGCGGGTCGGCGACGGGCTGAACCGGCGGCGAGTCGATGAGCACGAGGTCGTAGCCGGTGATGGAGTCGAGCAGGCGCACCATGGCCTCGCTCTCCAGAAGCTCGGCGGGGTTCTGCGGCGGCGGGCCCGCGGTGACCACGTCGAGGTTCGGCACCGGGCTCTTCAAGATGGCCTGGTCGAGAGTCATCTCGCCTTGGAGCACGTTGGAGAGGCCGTACTCGTTGGTGACGCCGAAGATGGTGTGCTGGCGAGGGCGGCGGAGGTCGGCGTCGATGAGGAGCACCCGACCGCCGGCCATACACATGATCGCCGCGAGGTTCGAGCTGATGAACGACTTGCCCTCTTGCTCCATGGCGCTCGTGACGAGCAGGCGGCGCAGGCGCTTGTCTTGGGTGCGGAAGAGGATCGTCGTGCGGATGGTGCGCAGGTGCTCGGCGAGCTGGCTGCGGGGCTTGGCGTAGACGAGGATCTGGTGGGTCATGCCCTCAAACTCGCGGGGCGGGATGACCGGCACCGGGCCGAGGACGGGGATGCCGACGTAGTCCTCGATGTCTTCAGTCGTCTTCACCCGGACGTCAGGCCGCAGGTACTCCAGCAAGAAGGCCAAGGCGACGCCGACGAGGGTGCCCGTGCCCGCGGCGAGCACGAGGTTCGCGAAGAGCTTGGGGCGGACAGGGTCTTTGGAGGAGATCGGCTCGTCGATCCAGGAGATGTTGTTCTTCTCTAAGGCCGTGTTGATGCGCACTTCAGCGAGGCGTTTGCCCATCTCTTGGTAGAGCTGCTCTTGGCGGACGAAGCTCGCTTGTTTGCGGTCGTAGCGGGTCTGGGACTCTTTGAGCTCCTCCATCTCGCCGATGAGGGACTCGGCCTGCTTGGCGAGGCTGCGCTCCCGCTCCCGCAGGAGGTCGAGCTTGGCCTCGCGGCCGTCCATGTACTCTTGGAGCTGCTGCCGCATGAGCAGGCGCGTGCCGATGGTCTTCTCGTCGAGGCGTTTGGTCTTGGGGTGCTCCTCTTTGTAGCGACCCTTGGACGCGACCTCCTCCTGGCGCAGCTCTTGGAGCTTGTCATACGTCAAGGAGAGGCCGGGGTTCTCGACGGCCAAGAACGAGACGAGGCCGAGCCAGCGGTCGCCGTCGGTGCCGTCGAGCACCTGCTTCTCGGAGGGGATGCGGGCGCGGAGCTCCAGGTACTCGGTCTCAAACTCGGGGATGCGGGTGCGGACGTTCGCGAGGTCCTCCTGGATCTTGGCCAGGGTGATCTGCGCGGTCTTGGAGCGCTCGGCGGTGCGGACGAGGTCGAGCTCCTCTTGGTTGACCGGCGCCTGGGTGATCTCCACCTCGAAGTTGCGCTGGTTCTCCTCAAGCTCGACGAGGGCGTCTTGGCTGCGCTCCTGGGCGCGCTCGACGTTCACGTCCATGTAGGTCTGGGCCAGAGTGCGGCTGAACAGCACCGCCATGGCCGGGTCGGGGTGCTCGATGGTGATGTGCACGAGCTGGGTGTCGCCTTCAGGCGTCAGCTCCAGCATGTCGAGCAGGTCTTCGACGGGATCTTCTGAGGTGTCGAAGTCGGTGACGTTGTGGTTCTCGCGCAAGCGGCGGATCGACTCGCCGAGCACGCGGCGGCTCTTGATGATGCGGTATTGCGTCGTGTAGTACGACCGGCGCTCATCGGAGTTTCGGGTGCTCACCAGCTCGAAGACCTCGTCCACGTCGAGTAGCGACGGGGCCTTGGGGTCGATCTCGATGGTGGCCGTGGCGGAGTAGTACGGCGTCATCAGCTTGGTGATCACGCCCACGACGATGATCGACGCGATCGGGATCGCGAAGACCAAGGCCAGGTGGCGCTTGAGGATCAACCAGTAGTTGAGCAGGGCGGCGTCCTGCATTCCGGGGCTCTGTGGGCTGTCGCTCATATGTCCTCGGGCTGGTAGAGCGCCTGGGGCCGATTCTGGATCACCGAACCTGCCCAAGGGCTCGCCTGGGCGCCCGCTCGCAGAGTATCGTGCTCTCAGTCCGGCGGCGCCTCGCTTCGGGGTGATCCACGGCGGATGGGTGCGGGCTCTGGCGGCTTGATGATCTCCACGCTCTTCGGCCTCCTGTTTCTTCTGGCTCTGGCGCCCTACGCCACGGTGTCCCCGACGGCGCGCGCCTGGGTGATGTTGCCCGTGGGGGTGATCGGCCTCGTCACCTTCGCCCGGGGGATCCACCGGCGCGCGCCGGAGCCGGAGCTCGCCATGCTCTCGGCCTTGGGGCTCGTCGCGGCCTTGGGCGCCGGGGCGGCGATGATTCCCGTAGACGCCGCGGCGCGTGTGGCGGCCCAAGGAGACCTGGGCGCCTTGGTGAACGACGTGTACGCCTTGGCCGGCGTTGAGCGAGCGCCATTGGCCTTGGACCCCCACCGGGGGCTCCTGGAGCTGGCGATCCCGCTCCAGACCTTCTTGTTGAGCCTCGGCGTCGCCACGGCGCTGCATCGGAAGGGCAGGGCGATGCAGCTCGCCTGGGCGCTGTTGTTGATCGGCGGCGTGATGGTCGCCTTCGCGCTCACCCACCGGCTGACCGGCGCGGAGCACATCTACTGGGTGAGCGAGGTGCCGAGCTTCTCGCGGGCGCCGTTCTTCGCGCCGTTCGTGAACCCCAACGACGGCGGCTTCGCCTGCGCGGCCTTGGCGTGTCTCGCCGTCGGCGTGGCGGCCTCTCGCAGCGAGGAGCAGCGGGCGGTGGCGGCGGTGCTCGCTGTGGTGCTCTTGGCCGGGGTGCGCCTCTCGGGCAGCCGGGGCGCGATGTTGGCGGCGGCGGCGGGGCTCGTCACCATGGGCATGATGCTCGGCGGCGCCCGGGCGCGTCTTGGCGGGCTCATCGGCCTCGTCCTGGCCGCCATCGGGGTGTGGATCGCCGGGCCCGAGGACGTTGGCCGGGCGCTCTCGGAGTGGCTCGTCCCCGAGGCCCTGGACGACGGCATGGACACCTTGACCGGCCGCGCCGACATCTACGCCGACGCGGCGGGCCTGGCGGGCGCGGCGCTCGCGTGGGGCGTCGGCCCGGCGGGGTTTGATGAGGGCTTCCGGGTCTACAAATCGACGCCGACCTTCACGGACGTCGCCCACGCCCACAACGAGCCTTTGCAGCTGCTCATTGAGCACGGCGTCGTCGTCACCGGGATGTGGGCGCTGTTTGTCGGGCTCACCGCGGCCCGGGCGCTTCGGGCGGCGAGCGCGCCGGGGCACACGCGCTGGGTGCTCGCGGGCTACGC
>JBEAVX010000438.1:0-21688 GCA_041160755.1 Pseudomonadota bacterium | reverse complement strand
GTGCACCTTCGACGGCGCGCGGGTCGAGGGCGCGGAGATCGTGGGCCGGGCGCTGCTGTCGAGCTTCGTCGGCGCCCAGCTCATCGAGCCCTTGGCCACGGCGGGGGCGCGCCTGGAGCTCTGCCGCCTCGACGGCGCGCTGTTGCAGAGCCCGGCCATGGGCGGCGTGGAGCTGATCTGCTGCTCGCTTCGGGATCTTGAGGTGCGCGGGGGCCAGCTCGGTCGCCTGCTCGGCTGCGACGCCGTCGGCGCGCGGCTCACCGACGTGAAGATCAGCGGCCTGGAGTCGAGCGATCTCAGCCTCGCGCGCCTCGAACGGTGTGATCTGCGCGGCGCCGATCTGCGGGGGGTCTGCCTGCGCCGGGCTGAGCTGCGCGACTGCCGCCTGGAGGGGGCCCTGGTCGAAGGCGCCGATCTCTCCGGGGTCACCGGCCTCGATCGCGCCACGTTGGCGCAGCTCATGGAGGGCGGCGCCCGGGTCAGCGGCGCCTTCGCCGTGCGCCTCGCCCGCGCGCTGCGCCCCCGGGCGAGCGCCTCCGCCCAACGCCGACTCGCCGCGCTGTTCGGGGGGCTGGGCTGGCTCGTGGTGGTCGTCGGGGGGCTCGGCGCCGCCGCCTTGGTGCTCACGCCGCCCGCGCCGGTGGAGGCGCCGCCGCTTCCGCCGCCCTTAGAGCGCGTCGTCACCCCTGAAGATCGCCTCCAGACCCAGGCCGCCCTCAAGGAGCTGCGAGAGGCCCTGGGCCGCGCCCGGGCCGATCGTGCGGCGAAGGGCGCGACAAACGCCCAGTGGCCGAGCCTCCATGAGCTGCAAGAGAACCGCTACGATCTCGACGGCGACGGCCCCTCCGAGGTGATGCAGGCGCTTCTGCCCCAAGGGCTGCCCGACAACCTGCTCACCGAGTCGCGCGGCGGGGTGCTGCCCTACTGCGAGGAGCCGCCAAGCCAGGCCGCGCTCCAAGACGTCGACGCCGACTGGCACTACTGCGACATCAACGGGCGCCTGTTCGCCACGGCGGGCTTCACCAAAGAGGCCACGCTGAACTGGTGAGCGGCGCCGTCGCCCGCGCTCAGCCGCCGTCTTCAGGCCGCCGCGCCGGGGCCTTGGGGTCGATCAGCTCCTTCTGAGGCGGCGGCGGTGGCGGCGGTGGCGGCGGCTCGTCTTCATCGCCGTGATCTTGGTACCCGAGGGCCTCCAGCGCCCGGGACATCTCGTCGTCCATGCCCGAGACGGCCTCGGCTTGGGGGATCCACGGCGCGAAGCCCCAGGTCACCGTCGCCCGCCGCGCGCCCGCCCGAACGGTGCCTAAGGTGTGGGCGCTCCCGTCGGGCAAGGTCACCGGGTCGGGGATGACGACCTCCGCCGTCTGCCCGCCCAAGGTGAAGCGGAGCCCGGCGAGCTGCAGAGGGTCGCCCGCGGGGACGAGGTAGAGCTCCCGGCTGCCCTTGGAGCCCGCGCTCAGCGTGATCCGCACCACGCCCTCGGGGTCGGGGCCGGTGAGCGTCATGTCCGCGCCCTTCAGCGGGTCGCCGCCGAGCCAGGCCGCGCGGATGCCGCCGGGGTGGCGAATCTCCAGCACCTCATCTTGACTGGGCGCCTTGTTGACCCCGGCCAGCTCGACGCGCCACGAGAGCGGCGCCTCACGGCCGATCGCCTGGCCCATGGCGGCGCGGAGCGGAGGCAGCTCGGCGCTCGCCCGGAGGTCGTTCTCTTCGCCCGGGTCGGCGGCGAGGTCGTAGACGGCCTCTTTGCCCGCGCTGCTCGTCCACTTGATGTTGTTGGAGAGTGATCCCCAGCGCTCATCCCCGTAGAGCGGCCGCCCAAACGCCTGGGCCCGGCCCTCCAAGAGCGCCAGCGCCGTGGCGTCGCCCTTCGCCGCGGGCACCAAGGATCGCCCATCAGCGTCTTCAGCCTTCATGCCCACGAGGTCGAGCACCGTCGGCGTGATGTCCAGGAGCGAGACCGGCGCGTCTACCCGACCCGGGGGCAGGCCCGGCGACTTCACGATGAGCGGCACCCGCAACAGCTCGTCGTAGAGGGTGTGCCCGTGCTCAAAGCCGCCGTGATCCCAGAGCTCCTCGCCGTGGTCGGCGAAGATCACGACGGTGGTGTCTTCGCCCATCACCGCCAGAAGCGCGCTGACCTGATCGTCGAGGTAACGGATGTTCTGGTCGTAGCGGTCGGTGACCCACTGGGCGACGGCCTCCCGATCCTTCTTCATGGCGTTGAGGATCGGGGTGCGGGTGTCGTCGTCCTCAAGGCCCGCCGGGGCCGGGCCCGCCCAGAGGTCCCGGTACGCCGAGGGCTCGGTGTAGGGGAGGTGGGCGTCCATCGTGTGCAGCATCACGAGCGTGTCGCGCCCGGGGTGGCGGCTCAAGAAGTCTTGAACCTTCTCGACCTGCACCTCGGCGATGGGCCAGTTCACGCAGCCGTGCTGGCTCCAGCCCTGGGCCATGTCAAAGTTCGACGAGAGGTAGACGTTGCCGACGAACGCGCCCGTGGCCCAGCCGGCCTCGGCGAGCTGCTCCGGCAAGATCGGGCCCCGGCGCCACATCTCCGGCTGCCGACCGGAGAGGATCGTGCGGGTCGAGGGCAAGGTCCACGGCGCCACAGACCGCGCCTCGTCAAAGACGACGGCGCCTTTGGACCAAGCGTCGAGCTTGGGCGAGGTGTCCCGGGCGTAGCCGTACATCCCGAGGTGATCGGGGCGCAGGGTGTCCAAGAACACGAGGAGCACCTTCTTGGGGCGCTCGGCGGGGGAGTACAGCGTCGGCTCGGCCAAGAAGACGTAGTCGAGGTCCGTCGAGCCGCCGCCTTCAGTCGCGAAGCCGATCCGCGCCTTCTTCCCGGCGAATCGGGAGAGATCGAGGCGCACGGGCTCCCAGCGGCCCACGGCCACGGGCATCCGCAGGGCCTCCTCCGTCGCGCCGCCCTCGACGGTGACGCTGACGATGAGCTCGGCGCCGTCCGACCGGGCGCGCTCGGCGAGCTCCGGGGGCAACACCACGGCGTCGAGCTGCAAGGTGGCCGACGGCGGCATCACCACGTCCCACTCCGCCCGGGCCGGGGCGGGCAAGTAGAGCCCGGTGCGGGTGTCGGGGCCGAGCTGAACGCTGCGCGCCACGAAGTCGGCCTGGGAGAGCCCCGACTCCTTGAGGTTCAGCCCACGCTCTCGTTCGCTCGCCTTGGGGTAGACCAAGGAGAGCTCGCCGTCTTCAGGGGCGCCACGATCGCCCGGCAGGCGCAGGATCAGCGTGGTCTCGGTGATCGCCCAGGTGTTCTTCTTGGGCTTGCCGTCACGTTTGCCATAGGGCCAGGCCACGCCGTCTGCGCCGAGGACCTTCATGCCTTTGGGGGCGCTGTAATAAAACAGCTCCCGCATCCGCACCGGGAGCAGGGCCTCGTAGACCTGCACGCCGTCTTGGGTGCGGGTCAAGGTGAAGGGCCCGAAGATCGGCGCGGCGTCGGGCGTGTCTTGGGCGCCGGGGCGGCTCGTCTGGGGCAAGCTCAGCGCGTCGACCTCGTCGATGCGCCGGGCGAAGGCGTAGGGCTCACCCACAGACTCCGGCGGGAGCGGGGGCCCGCCGTCGTCCAAGTGGGGAGCGCCGCCGCAGCCGACGGCGCCCAACAAGAGGGAGAGCCTCCCCCAGCGCGCAGGTGCGGTCATCGTGTGGGGGAGATCCGCTCAGCGACGGCGACGGAGGAGGAGACCGGCGAGGGCGATGAGCCCGGCGCCGAGGCCCGCGCCACCGCCCGAGGTCGTCGAGCAGGAGCGCGTCTTCTCGATCGTGATCACGTTCTCGACGCTGGACTCGCCACCCGGGCCGACGGCGGTGAGGCGGATGGTGTAGTCACCCTCCTCCTCAAAGACGAACTTGGGCGACCAGGAGTTGTACTCAAACAGCGGGTCGCCCGAGGCGCTGCCGCCCTTGAAGACCTCCCAGGTGAGCCCATCGACGCAGCCGTAGGTGTCTACGACGGTCTGGTTGAGCGACTGGTAGGTGAGGCCGTTCACGGGGAGGAGCTCGAAGCCGGGCTCGGGCTCACCGCAGACGAGCACGATGCCCAGCTCGCGCTGGGTGTGGTCCCAGTCGCCGCAGGCCTCGGAGATGCCCGTGAACGTGGCGTTGATCGTGAACTGGCCCTGGGTCTCGAAGGTGTGGCAGGGCTCGGACTCGGTGGAGGTCTCGCCGTCGCCGAAGGCCCACTCGATCGTCTGGATCTCGGCGAGGGTCTCCTCCTCGGCCTCTAGCTCGAAGCAGACCTCCAGAGGGGCCTTGCCGGAGACGGCCGTGGAGTCATCGTTCTCGGTGATGATGTTGAACCGCACGAAGGGGCCGTACAGCGCCGTGATGCCGGTGATGTCGTCGTCGTTGATGCTGTTGCGGTCGGTCGCGCAGGGGCCGCCCGAGTAGTACATCGTGGCGGTCTGGAGCGTGTTGCTGTTGCAGGCGTCGTCCTGCTCACAGGAGTGCGCCATGCCGAGGAGGTGGCCGACCTCGTGGGTGCCCGTGGCCTCGACGCCGCGCACGTCGCCGGAGCAGCCGGCCTCGATCTCTTCAGTCGTGCCCCAGTCGATGTCGTTGTTGAAGACGATGTCGTTGCCGGGGATGACGCCGTAGATCTTCGTCGCGCCGACGCGCTTCACGTAGAACGACTGATCGGAGCGGGTGATGGTGACGGCGTTGACGCCGGTGGCGTGGGCGTCTTTTGGGTCGTCCCAGTAGAACTTCACGACGCCGTCGCTCGGGTCTTCACCCTCGTTGCCGGGCTCGATGCCCTTGTACTCGTAGTCGAAGATCGCGCAGTTGGCGTCCTCGTACTGGTAGTCCGTCACCCAGCGGGCGGGCAGGACCTCGTCGCAGTACGGCGTCCAGTGCCAGTTGCAGAACATCTTGATCGCGACGTTCTCTTGGTACGTCCGGCCGGTCTCGACGTCGACCTCTTGGGGGAGCGAGTCCTCCATGTAGTCGGTCATGTAGAAGTTGACGGGGAGCTGCTCGGGGGCGTAAACCCAGCCCGTGAGCTCAAAACCGAAGGCCGAGGGGGCGAAGAGGAGGAGAGCGGCGGCGACCATCACTTGACCCCAGGCTGAAGGCGGTTGATCTCGCGGAGGCGCGCTTCGCTGGCGCCGGGGATGGGTTTGCCGTCCCAGCCCAAGGCGACGCGGGCGCGGACCTGGGACTCAAGCTCGGGGACGTAGACGCGCTCGGCGACGGGCGGGTTGGGGATGAAGTTGTGGTCGTACCAACGATCCTGGCGCACGGTGAAGCGCACGAGCATCTCTTCGCCGCTGTTGGGGTCGATGCGCACCGTGTACTTGCCCTGGTTCATCCCCACGACGAGGAGCTGGCCAGCGCTGTTTTTCTCCAGGAAGACGATCACCTCTTCGCCGACGGAGAAGCGCGGGGCGCCGACGACGAGCACGACCTCGTTGCGCAAGACGCCGCCGAGCTGGTCGATCACCAAGGTGCGCCCAGCGGCCTCCCCCTTGAGCGAGCTGTGGACGGTGATCTGGGCGCGGGTCCAGAGATCCTCACCGAGCTGCTCTACCCAGACCTCGGTGACCGTCGCGCGCACGATGAGGTCGGAGGCGTCGGTCATCTGCTCGACGCTGAGCGTCGAGAGCGTCGTGGCCTCTACACGCGGGGAGAGCGCGCCGAGCGCGAACACGCCGCCGAGCGCGAGCGCGCCGCCGAGCGTGAGGTTGGTCAGCAGCCGAGTGAGCATCGAGGGCCTCGGGTCGAGTAGAAGTTTCGCCGCTCCGGTGAGGCGGCACCACGAATGATTGAAATACTCGATGAACGCCTCCGACGTCAAGCGAGTTGACGTCGGCCAAATCTTCGCGTACTCATTTTCCCGTTAGCCCCCTCGTCCGCGCGGCCCCAACAGCGTTATGCTGCGGGGCCTCCGCCGGGAGAAGAAGATGAAGCTGTTCACGATGGTTCGTACCCTGGCCCTGATGGGCGTCCCGATGCTCGCCGTGAGCGCTGGCTCCGTGATCCTTGGGTCCAGCGTCGCCTACGCGCAGACCACCGGGACGATCAAAGGTGAGGTCATCGACGACTCAGGCATTGAGGTGCCGGGCGTCTTGATGACCGTCGACGGGCCGAACCTCATCGGTGGCGCCCAGCAGGAGTACACCGACGACGCCGGGCGCTTCCTGTTCACCAACCTCCCGCCGGGCCTGTACACCGTCACCGCCGAGAAGGCGGGCTTCGGCAAGAAGCGCTACGCGAACCAGCAGGTCCTCATCGGCAAGAACACCATCTTGACGATCGAGATGTCGGTTCAAGAGGCCGGCGCCGAGATGGACGTCATCGCCGATCGCCCCGCGATCGACACCGAGTCCGCCAGCCGCACCACGGTGCTCACCAAAGAGTTCTTGGAGCGTGTGCCGAACAGCCGCTCCTACCAGGACGCCGTCGGCGCCACGGCGGGCGTGCTCGCCGGTGGCAACCCCAACATGGGCGGCGCGTCCTCCAACGAGAACACCTACATGATGGACGGTGTGAACGTCACCGACCCCGTCACCGGCACGTTCTCGCTGAACTTCAACTACGACGCGATGGAGCAGCTTGAGGTCATCACCGGCGCCTTCGACCCGGAGTACGCCTCAAACCTCGGCGGCATCATCAACCTCGTGACCCGCACGGGCTCGAACCAGCTTGAGTTCGACACCTCGGTCTACTACGAGACGGCGGCCTGGGCCCCCAAGATGGACGCCCGCTTCGCCGCGGACGGCGCCGACCTGGCCCCCACCGACTTCGACTCGCAGTTCTCGACGATGTCGTTCAACGGCCTCATCTCCGGCCCCGTCGTGCGCGACAAGGCGTTCCTCGTCGTCTCCTACACCATGGAGCGCAGCCTCATCGCCCGGGTGGGCATCGACCTCCCCCGCGACTACGAAGGCCACTACGTCTACGCCAAGCTGACGATGCAGCCCACGGCGGCCAACCGCTTCACGGTGCTCTCCCAGATTCAGCCGACGACGGTGGACAACACCTCCCAGTCCAACCGCTTCGTGAAGCCCGAGGCCCAGTCCCGGCAGGCCCAGGGCGGCATCGTCGCCTCGGCCCAGTGGGACTGGTTCCCCGCCACGGACGTCACCGTCGAGAGCAAGCTCACGGTCCAGCAGAACTACATCGAGGCCGGCGGTGTGCCCTGCACCCACAACAAGCGCCTCGGGTACAACCCCTGCGAGCCCGATGAGCTTGAGAACACCTACGACTACGCCACCCCCGGCCGCCTGGGCATCAACAACGCCTACAACTCCGGGAACTTCTACTACTACAGCTTCGACGACCGCACCCGCTGGCGCGCGGAGTCCAAGGTCTCGGCCCTTGATCAGCAGATCCCCTTCCTCACGGGTGATCACGACTTCAAGGCGGGTGTTGAGGTAGACGTGCTGCGCTGGGATCGCACCGTCGGCTACACGAACAACATCTACTACGCCGACTGGAACCGCCAGCCCTACGACCCCTCCTCCTTCCAGAACTACTACTGGGTCGAGGCGAGCGGTGAGTCCGACGTGGTCGCGGGCGGCGAGCACTACGGCGTCTTCCTCCAAGACGTCTACCAGCCCATCGACAACCTCACGTTCCGTTACGGTCTGCGCTGGGACCGCTCGATCATGCGGAACAACTTCAACGAGGCCGTCGTTAACTTCGGCGTCTTCGGGCCTCGCTTCTACGTCATCTGGGACCCATTCGGCGACGGCAAGACGAAGGTGTCCGGCGGTTACGGTCGGTTCAACGGCATCGGCAACCTCGGCATCGCCGCCGACCTCAACCAGTCCAACGGTCTCGGGACGAAGCTGTTCTTGGGTGAGCCCTGGAACAACTACACGAACTCGACCTCGTTCAACTACAGCCTGAACCCGCCTGACAACACGAACACCGTCCACGACGCGCTCACCGCGCCGCACTCCGACGAGTTCAGCTTCGTCGGTGAGCGTCAGGTCATCCAGGACCTCGTCTTCGGTCTGAGCTTCACCAGCAAGTTCACCCGCAACGTCTACGTCTTCGATGAGACGAACATCATCTGGGACGAGAAGGGCTACGGCTTCATCGGCACCGGCGATGGTCAGGTCGAGAACCGCTATCGCCTGCGCACGCCCTCGCTGAGCCGCCGCGACTACTACCAGACCGACACCTACATCCGCCGCAACTTCGCGGATCGTTGGCTCGCCCAGGCGACGTACTCCTACGTCGTGTCGCGCGGGACGGTGCTGGACGGCAACAGCACGGCCTTGGCCGTCGCGCCCCAGGCCGAGTTCGCCTACGGCAACCTCGACACCGACATCCGCCATCAGGTGAAGGCCCAGCTCGCTTGGGACATCCCGAACGACCCCTGGACCACCCGCCTCGGCGCCAGCTTGGAGTACTACTCGGGTTACCCCATCACCCGGTACTACTTCTCCGCGGGCTACGGCGGCAGCGCCTTGCTGCGGGAGCCCGTCGGCAACTACGCTCGCCTGGAGCCGACCTACTACGCGAACCTCTCCATCAGCCAGGCGATCAAGGTGCCCAAGGGCCAGTTCCGCGTCGAGGCCGCGCTGCTCAACGCGATCAACGCCCGTCAGGCGGCCACGGTCAACGGCACGTACCTCTACGCCCAGAACCGTTGGTCGATCCTCTACCGCCAGAACCTGATGACCGGTCGTATCGGCGTCAGCTACGACTTCTGATGTCCCCACGAGGAGTGCTCCCCGACATGACCAGCGCGACCCGCGCCGCCCTGCTCCTCGCTGTGGTGGCTCAAGCCTGCACCTACGACGAACATCTTCCCCAGGTTGACGTCAAGGGCACGGTCATCGTGCCCCGCGCCGCCGCCACGCGGATGATCCTGGACGAGCGCACCGGAGTTGAGGCCGAGGTGGTGGACGCCCGCTTCATCGGCCCGGTGTACCTCGGGGCCTACTCCGACATCCGGTATGACATAGAGGCCTACCCCCACCCGGCCACGGGGCCGATCATCGGCGGGGAGCTCGGCAACACCTACCCCTACGGCGGTGGCACGGTCGGCGTCTTTGACTTCGCCTGCTACACCTCGACCTTGTGTAAGGTCGTGACCGGGCGGTACGCCGACTACAGCTCGCTCCTGAGCTTCTTCTCCGACACCCTCGGCCAGCCCATCGTCGATGAGCAAGGCGCCGAGGTGCAGTCCCCCGACTACTTCCGCACCTCGTGCTACGACCTCTTCGAGTACACCGAAGACAACGAGCTGCTGTTCTTGGCGGGTGAAGATGGCCTCGACTTCAAAGAGAACGCCGATGGCGACTTTGAGGCCGAGTTCACGATGTGGCGCGTCAACTACCACGCGGGCATGAAGGTCTGGGGCTGGATGGACGCGCCCGACAGTGAGTTTGACTTCACGACCTGCGACCCGACGAACGGCCAGCAGTTCAACCAGTACTCGGCGAGCTTCACGACCGGCTCGTCCCACATCGATCTGCTCAACTTCCCGAGCAACTACATCGACCTCGGCGACTTCGTCGTCTCTGAGCCCTTTGAGCTGACGTATGAGGACGCGGACGCCTTCCGCGACGCCGCGCCGACGTTTACCCTCGTCTATGACTTCCAGGTGGGTGTGGAGGAAGAAGAAGAATGAGCCGTCTACTGCTCGCCGTGGGCCTCGTCTCGGCCTTCGTCGCTTGTGATCGAGACAACACGCAGTACTTCCCCCAGCCTGTCGCCGAGTACCCCGGCGTCGTAGACCTCGGCCAGTTCACGCCGCTCACCCTCGCGGACTGGCTCGATCCGAGCGTCCGCGTCGAGAAGTCCATCTACGATGGCCTCGGCGAGAACGAGAACCCCGGCCAGTGGGGCGGCGCGACGTTCACCTTTCAGGGCACCGGCGGCAGGGTCTGCGTGCTGGTTGACCCCGAGTCGGTGTTCTGGGTCCAGTCGGTCGACGCGCGCTCGCCCACCGACGGCTACCTCTGCGAAGACGACAACTACGATGACGGCGACCTCGACCTTGAGGTCGGCCTCTCCGCGTACTACAACGGCACGCCCGGCGTCTCGATCGGCAACTTCGAGCAGGTCTACGAGGACAGCCTCGGCAACGAGGTCGTCTTTGAGGCGAACGAGTGCCTGATGAACGGCCAGCGTGGCCAGGCCGGCGCCCACGCGGGGCGCGCCACCCCTGAGTTCTGCGAGATCGACACCTCGCTGCACCCCGGTCGCGACTACACCGTGCTCTTGCGCCTGTGGTCGGTGCCCGCCGATGACTACGTCGTCCATTACGCGGCGACGGTGGTCGAGCTCGGCATCGACGACTCCTGCGAAGACCTCACCTCTGCGGTCGCCTCGAACCCCGAGTGCGCCTTGGAGAACGAGGGCACAGGCGAAGGCTTTGGAACGGTGGAGGCGCTCTTCTGCGCTGGCGAGCTGGACGACCTCTGCACCGAGGTCGAGTGAGCTGAGCGAAGGTCCGCTCGGCGTCGTGTCGCCGAGCGCCCCGTCTCAAAGAGGCCCTACGAGCCGCTCATGGAGCGGCGCGTAGGGTCTCGTTGTTGATGGGGCCGCCGCTGCGGAGCGTCCGGGACAGCACGGCGCCTTTGGGGGTGCGGGTCAGGGTGCCCGCCGCGCTAGAGAGCGTCAGGGCCTCGGCGCCGGGCGAGACGTAGAGGGTCTTGCCGCCGGTCTGCACGAGCGCGCCCCAGCCCGTGTCGCCGATGTTGAGCGCGTCGATCACCGTGGCGTCGGCGGCGAGGGGCACGCCCGCTAAGGCGGCGAGCTCACGGCCACCGAGGCTCAGCCAGCGCGCCTCCAGGCCGACCTCGGAGCGCAGCAGCACGAGCACGGCCATGCCGCCCGCCTCCTCGTTGGTCCCGGCGCGGTACCCGAAGCGGGCGAGGGTCGGCGTGAGCGTCGGCGGCGGGGCCGCCCCCTCGGCGGGCTTCGCCGGGCGGTAGAGCGCCACGCCCGAGGCCGGGAGGTCGCCCTCGGCGCGGAGGGTGTAGAGGTCGAGCACGCCGTCCCGGGCCAAGATGAGGCGAAGGTCGCCGTTGCCGTCTACGGCGGTCTGCACCCAGCTCGGCTTGGCCGGCAGGCGCACGACGGCGCGGAACACCGGCCCACCCCGATCTCGAACCGAGGCCACACGCAGCTCACCGCCGGAGCCTGAAGGCGCGGGGATCCACAACGGGACGTGCAGCCCGCCTTGGGTGTCCGTCGAGCCCCGGCCGATGAGCTCGACCTTGGGGTAAGGCGTGCGGAAGCTCTGGGGGGTCGCGCTGCGTAGGGCGTTCGACTGGAGCTGGACGTACTGCACCGTGCGCTCGTCGGGCTGCCAGTAGATGAAGCGGTCCGAGCGCTCCTCGGGCCGGGCGGCGGTGAGCACCGGGCGCACCAGGGCGTCGAGGTGCAGGAGGTGGTAGTCGCCGAGCGTCCGGGTGGGGGTGTTGGGGTCGGCGTGGTGCAGGTAGAGGTCGAAGCCTTGGCTCGCCTTGTGAACCCAGACGACCTGGTGGCCGCTGCGATCGAGGCCCAGGGGCTCATCGTAGACGTTGCCCGCCACAGGGGCGGCGGGGGCGATCTTGAGCTTGTGCGCCGGGAGCACGATCTCCGCGCCCTCGTTCAAGAGGCGCACGGTGAGGGTGTAGTCCCCAGCGGCGAGGCGCTGGCTGGAGGGGATCTCCAGCAGCACACGCTTTTGGCCGCGCGGCGGGATGCTCCACACCTCGCCCGAGTCGACGGCGGGCGGCGTGGTGAACCAGCTCTGCTGCTTGCCGTTGGGGTAGGTGAGGTCAAACCGCACCTGCCAGGGGCGACGGCTCAGGTCCGAGAACCGCGCGGCCTCGCTGCCGGTGTTGTTGACGGTGAAGCGGATGAGGATCGGCTCCCCCTGAATGTACTCGCCGCGCAGATCAGCGCTCACCGAGACCGCCGCCGCCGGGGAGACCGCCGGGGGCGTCTCTTGGGCGAAGGCCAAAGGAGCGGGGGCGAGGAGGAGCAGGGTCAGCACGAAGCGCAGGCGCGTCATGGGGCCTCGGTCAAGAGATGCGGAGGGACGGAGCACTATAGCCGCTCAAGTTGTGGTGTTGAGCGTGTGTGTGAGCCAGGCCCGCGCGTCCGCGGGGGTGTGGAGCTCGCCGCGCGTCTGGGCGTCGCGGGCGGCGTCGAGGAGCGCGCCCATCAGCGGCCCCGGGGGCACGCCGAGGCGGCTGAGATCGCCGCCGTTGAGCAGGCGCGGCAAGGGGCCGTCCAGCACGCCGAGCTGGTCGGCGCGCAGCAGGTCGGGGGCTGAAGGCGCCTGGGAGAAACGCGCGGCGCGCACCCGGAGGAGGATCGGCAGGGGCAAGACGTCGGCGAGGCGGCGGAGGTCGGCGTCGGAGAGCGGCGTCGGCTTCGCCTCACGCAAGGCGTCGATGACCCGGGCGCGCAGGGGGTACTTGTTGTGGGTGTGCAGCCCGAGGCGATCGAGGGCGATGAGCAGCGCGTCGCCGGTGAACGGCGAGAGCAAGGCCGCCCACATCACCGTGAGCCGCTCGGCCTCGGTGTGGAGGCCCTCACGCTCGACGGCGGCGCGGTCTACGGTCGCGAGGAGCGTCGGGGTCACCAAGCCGACGAGGCCGGGGAGCACCTGGGGCAGAAGATCGAGCTCGACGAGGAGCGTGAGGCCGTCGCTGGGCTTGGGCGCCTTGAGCAGGAGCTTCTCGATCTCCCAGCGCACACGCTCGGCGGGGAGCTCCATCAGCGGCGCCACCCGGCACAAGGCGCGGAGGCCCTCGGTCATCGTGAACCCAAACCGCGCCGCGAACTGCACGGCGCGGAGCGCGCGGAGCGGATCCTCCAAGAAGGTGGCGGGATCGACCTCGCGCAGGCGCCGCGCGTCGAGGTCGGCGAGGCCGCCGTGGGGGTCCAGCGTCTCGCCGGTGAGGGGATCGTAGAGCATGGCGTTCACGGTGAGATCCCGGCGCCGGGCGGCCTCGACGATGCCCATGTGGGGATCCCCCGAGATCGCGATGCCCCGGTGCCCCGGCCCGACCTTGGAGTCGCGCCGGGGCAGGCTCACGTCGAGGGTGTGGGCGCCGACGGTGAGCTTGTACACGCCGAAGCTGCGCCCGACGACGTTCACCCGGCCCATCCGGCGCAGGAGCTCGGCGAGGCGATCTTCGTCTACGCCGTGGACCTCGACGTCGAGGTCTTTGCTCGGAATGCCCAAGGCGCGGTCCCGCACCCAGCCGCCGACGAGCAGGGCGCGGCCCCCGGCCTTCCGCACGGCCAAGGCGAGGCGAACGACGTCGGGCAAGGCCTCGTCTGCGCTGCGGAGGGAGTCGTGGTCGTCCTGCTCAATGCTCACAGGGGGGTGTCCATGGGCTACATCCAGGCCTTCATCGCCCGGGCGGTGGGGTGGTTGGGGCCGAGCAGATCCAGGGCGGCGCTCATCGCCCGGGACATACGCTCAAAACCCTCGGCGACGAGGCCGCAGTCCACCTCTAAGCGCCCGAGCTCAAAGGCCGTCACCAAGGTGTCGGGGTGATCCGCGCCTTGGGCCTGGGTAGAGACGACCAAGGCGTCGTCGAGGGCCTGCCGAGCGCCCTCAAAGTCGCCCAGGCGGCGCTGACACTGGGCCTGGGCGTGGAGGTTCCCGGCGACGGCGGGGTGTAAGGCCCCGAAGGCCCGCTCGTGCATCGGCAAGGCGCGCTGGTGAAGGTCCAAGGCCTCTTCAGCGAGGCCGACCCGGCGTAAGGTGGCGCCCAGGCCGTCCAAGAGCGCGGCGACCTCGGGGTGGTCCTCGCCCAACACGGCGATGTGCCCACGCAGGGCGGCGTCCCAGCGGGCGCGGGCGTCGGTGAAGCGCCCGGCGCGGTGCAGGCAGACGGCGAGGGTGGCCTCGGTCTGGGCGCGCTCGAAGGGGTCCTCTTGTTCGTCCAACAAAAGCCTTGCGTGGACCATGCCCTCCTCAGGCTCGCCGAGCAGGCCGCAGAGCTCGGCGTACAGCCGACGGGCGGGGTGCTCGTTCGCGCCGCGGGTGAGCCCCCGGGCCTCGCTGTACTTCGCCGCGCCCAAGAGCGCCTCGGCGAGCACCAGGCGCGAGAGCGGGGTGTTCTTCTCAAGGTGCGCGGCGCGGGCCATGCCCAGGGCCTCATCGGCGTGGCCGAGGCGCTGGGTGGCGCGGGCGGCCCAGGCCCGGGCCTCGGCGCTGGGATGCGCGCGGGCCTCGTCGATCACGGCGGCGTAGCGACCGGCGATGAAGTGCCGCGTGAGGCGGGTGAGCGCGTCGTCCATGCGGCCTCCTTTAGCCTGATGCGCCCCGCCTTGCGTGTGGTGGGCCCGGAGATAGGGGAGCAGGCGTGCTCTCGTCCCGCGCCTCCACGATCCTCAAGGTTCAACACCATGATCTACAGCCAGCTCGGCCGCTCCGGCCTCAAGGTCTCTCGCCTCTCTTTGGGCTCTTGGGTCACCTACGGGGGCCAAGTCAACAAAAAAGAGGCAAAACGCTGCATCCACGCGGCGTTTGACGCGGGGATCAACTTCTTCGACAACGCTGAGGCCTATGGCGAAGGCGAGGCCGAGCGGGTCGTGGGCAAGATCCTGAGCGACCTCCCCCGGGAGCAGCTCGTCATCTCGTCGAAGGTGTTCTGGGGCGGCGAGGGCCCCAACGATGTCGGCCTGTCCCGCAAACACGTCTTTGAGGCCTGCCACGCCGCGCTCAAGCGCCTGCGCCTGGACTACCTCGACCTCTACCTCTGCCACCGCCCCGACCCCAACACCCCCGTCTTGGAGACGGCCCTGGCCATGGACAACCTCGTCCGCCAAGGCAAGGTGATGTACTGGGGCACCTCGGAGTGGAGCGCCGATCAGCTCCGCGAGGCCTTCGCCGTCTGCGACACCCACCACCTCATCGCGCCGACCTGCGAGCAGCCCCAGTACAACCTCTTCCACCGCGAGCGGGTCGAGGTGGAGCTCGCGCCGCTCTACGCCGAGCGCGGCTTGGGCACCACCGTCTGGAGCCCCCTGGCCTCGGGCCTGCTCACCGGCAAATACAACGACGGGATGCCCAAAGGCGCGCGCCTGAGCGTCGAGTCGATGGACTGGCTGCGCGACCTGGTGATCACCCCGGTGCGTATCGCCCAGGTGAAGCGCCTGCAGCGTGTGGCCGATGAGCTCGACTGCTCCTTGGCCCAGCTCAGCCTGGCCTGGGCCGCGCGCCCAGACTTCGTGAGCACGGTGATCACCGGGGCCAGCCGCGTGGAGCAGGTCATCCACAACATGCAGGCCCTCGACGTGGTGGCCCAGCTCACCCCCGACGTGCTCGCCGCCATCGACGCCGTGCTCGCCGATGACAGCCTCGACGGCCTGCCCGTGGCCGCCGATGAGGAGGTCAAGGTGGCCAAGAAGCACAAGAAGGACAAGAAGAACAAGAAGAAGGCCGCCGCCGCCGAGGAGTGACCGGGCTCAGAGGCCCAGGGCCTCGCGCACGTCGTCCTCGTCCAGGTAGCCGTAGGTGACCGCCACGATCCCCATGTCCGCGCCGACGACGTAGCTCGTCATGGGGGTCGTCGGCGCCCAGGCTTGGTCCAGCGCCCCGGTGGGGTCGGTGAGCACGACGGGCAGGCCGTAGGTGGTCGCCCAGGCCGCCGCGTCGGCGGTGGTGGCGGGCATGAGGTTCAGGTTGTCGAGGAGCACGACGACGGGCACCACACCCTCGTCGCTGAGCCCCGGCAGCCAGCCGGAGGCCTGCTGGAGGCTGCCGTCGTAGGCGTCGCCGAAGACGATCACCGTCGGCGAGGGGTAGAGCGCCCACAGCGAGAAGTCTTCGCCGAGCTGGTCTACGCTCTGAAGGTCGCAGGCGATCTCCCCGACGCTGAGCCCGCAGTCCTCGGCGCTGAACGCCGAGTCGCTGTCCCCGCCGCTGTCGCTGTCTTCAGCGCCGGAGTCGCCCGAGTCGCCGGTGTCGTCTTCAGGCGTCGGCCAGCCGCCGCCGGGGATGTAGTCTCCGCCGTCGCGCCAGTCGCCGTCCCGCACGCAGGCGGCGAGCAGGAGCACCAGCGGCAAATGTCTGCCCTTCATAGGGAACTCCGAGTGGCCTCCCCGCCACGATACCACGCGCCGGGGAGCGTCGCCGGGCTCAGAGGATGCCGTACTCGGGGCCGTCGCCGCCGTTCGGGGGCACCCACTTGATGATCTGGTAGGGGTCGCGGATGTCGCAGGTCTTGCAGTGCACGCAGTTCGAGAAGTCCACACGCAGCTCTTTGCGTTTGCGCTCCTCGTTGAACACCATGTTGTAGACCTGGGCCGGGCAGAACCGCTCGCAGGGGTTGCCGTACTCCGTGGCGCACTTCGTGGCGCAGATCTCGGTGTCCGAGACCTGGAGGTGGCAGGGCTGGTGCTCGTCGTGTTTGGTGCCCGAGAGGTAGACGTCGGTGAGCTTGTCCACCAGGTAGGTGCCGTCGAAGGGCACGTCGCCCCGGTCGGGCATCTGGTTGTTGGCGTGGACCAACGAGAGGCGCTCCATGCCCTTGTGGTCGGGGTGCGTGGGCTCGATCTTGCCCGGGCCGAAGACCTTGGCCATGCCGTACTTCACCGCGCCGCCGACGAGGCCGTACTTCGTCATGAAGGCGTGGAAGTTCTGCGAGGTCTCCATCTCTTCGCGGATCCAGGAGGCGTCGACCTTCTGCTTGAACAGGGCGAGGGCCTGCTCGCTGTTGTCGCCGGACTTGAGCGACTCAAAGGCCGTCTCCGCCGCCAACATGCCCGACTTCATCGCGAGGTGGATGCCCTTGATGCGCGCGGCGTTGAGGAACGAGGCCGTGTCGCCGACCAACATCGCGCCCGGGGCGTAGAGCTTGGGCATACAGCCCCAGCCGCCGACGGTGACGGCCTTGGCGCCGTACTTGATGACCTTGCCTTTGCCCAGGATGGCCCGGATGCTGGGGTGCATCTTGAGCTTCTGGAGGAGGTAGTGCACGTCCTGGGCGGGATCTTTGGCGTCGAGCACGGCGAGCAGGCCGATGCACGCGCGGTCGCCGCCCATGGAGTAGATGAAGGCGCCGCCGAAGGTCTCGCCGAGGGGGTAACCGGCGGTGAGGTAGACGAAGCCGTCCTTGATGGTGCCGGGGGGGAACTCCAGCACCTCCTTGCAGCCCATCTCGTACGCCATCTCGTTGCGGCCCTCTTGCAGGCCGTACTTCTTCATGAGCTGGCGGGCGAGGTGACCGCGGGGGCCCTCGCCGATGATCGTGACCTTGGACTCCAGGAGCATCCCGGGCTCGAAGTTGTCCTTGGGCTCGCCATGCGCGTCGATGCCTTTGTCGCCGGTGCGCACGCCGCTGACCTTGCCGTCGGCGTCGTAGAGCAGCTCAACCCCGGCGAAGCCCGGGAAGATCATCACGCCCTTCTCTTCAGCGATGCCCGCCATCCACTTCTGGAACTTGGCGATGGAGATGATGGGCTTGCCGTGATCCTTAAACTCGGGCGGCATGAGCGGGGCGGGGAAGCCCTTGGTCTCGGTGAGCAGGAGCATGGACTCCCGCTCGACGTAGCGCTCCAGGGGGAAGTCGTCGCGAGAGGCCCAGTCGGGGATGATCTCAGCGAGCGCGCGGGGGTCGAGGACGGCGCCGGAGACGGCGTGGGAGCCGATCTCGCTGCCCTTCTCGATGAGCGCGATCGTGGGCTCGTTGATCGCGGCGCCCTGGATGGCGCCGCTGGCGACGCCTTCGTTGTGTTTGGCGATGAGATCCATCAGGTGAATGGCGCCCGCCAGACAGGCTGGGCCGCCGCCCACGAAGAGGACGTCAACGGGCATGCTCTCGCGCTCGATCTCCGACATGGCGGCTCCCTTGGGGCAGAGGTCTTCTGGAAGAACAGGCTTAACACGAACCACAGCCGCGGCGCAGGGTTGACTGAATGACTCCTCATTCAGCGGGTGGGGCGACGGCGCGTTAGGTGCGTCGGCGCGGCGTGACCGCTCCCTCTTCTGTTCAGGAACCCCGGCGAACGTGCAGGTCAACCTCCCGATCTTTTGTGTCGCCTCGGCCCTCGCGCTCGGCGGTGACCTGCTCACGAAGGCCTGGGCGCGCGGCCGTGTGCCCGAGCCCTATGACGCTGAGGTGATCGTCCCAGGGCTCGTGCAGCTCGTCCACGCCCTGAACCCTGGGGCGATGGTGGGCCTCTTCGCCGAGCTGCCCGGCCGCGTGCCGCTCCTCGGGGCCTTCGCGGTGTTCTCCGTCGGGCTCATGGGCCTCAGCGCCCGCCAGCTCTCGCCCCGGGCCTGGCCCGTGCTGCTCGCCTTGGGCGGCGCGGCGGGCGGCGCCTTGGGCAACGCCCTGGATCGTCTAGACGACGGGGTGGTCTTCGACTTTGTGCGTGTGTACACCGAGCACCCCCGGATCGCGCCGCTCTTGCGTCGGGCGCTGGGCTTCGCGGAGCTTCCGGCGTTTAACCTCGCGGATCTCTTCATCCTCGCCGGGCTCTCGGTGTGGTTGTTCCACCAGGTCGTGCTCGCAGACGAGCCCTCCATCGCGGTCGATCCCGTCGCGCCCACCCCCTCCTGACCCCAGGCGACCATGCACCCCGTCCTGTTCACCTTGCCCAACGGCTTCTCGGTTCACACCTACGGGGTCGCCATCGCCGTCGGTACGCTCTGCGCGGTGTTCATCGCGACGCGCTGGGGCGCGAAGGAGGGCATCCACAAGGATGTCTTCCCCGATCTGGGCTTCTGGGCCATCGTCGGCGGCGTGGTGGGCGCGCGGCTGGAGTACCTGCGGGTGAACTGGCACCTCTTCGCCAACCGCCCGTTCACCGACATGCTCAACGTGCGGGACGGCGGCCTCGTCTACTACGGCGGCCTCATCGGCGTGCTCGTGGCGTTCTTGGTGATCGTGCAGGTGCGTCGTCTGCCCGCGGGCAAGGTGCTGGACATCCTCGCGCCCTTGATCCCCTTCGGCCAGATGTTCGGTCGAATCGGCTGTTTCGGCGCGGGCTGCTGCTACGGCCACGAGACGGACCTGCCCTGGGCCGTCACCTTCACCGACCCGCTCAGCATCGCGCCCAAGGGGGTGCCCTTGCACCCCACCCAGCTCTACGAGGTGGCGTACTCGGCGATCTTGTTCGCCACGCTCAACGCCCTGCGCGGCCACAAACGGTTTGATGGGCAGCTCATCCTGCTCTACCTGATGATCTACCCGGTGCTGCGCTCGATCAACGAGGTCTTCCGCAACGACGCCGAGCGGGGCTTCTTCTTGGAGGACACCCTGGGCCCGACGATCTCGAACGCCCAGGCGATCTCGCTCATCATCGCGACGATCGCGAGCTTGGTGTTCCTCTCGAAGTGGAAGGCGGCAGGGCAGACCAAACGCTGAACCCGCGGCCTGGGATGTGGCTTCGGCGCCACATCGTCTGACCGTCGGAGCGGAGCTGCAGCGTCCCCTGGCGGTCGGTGCGGTGCTGAAGAGAGGCGGCGTAGCGGCGCACCACGTCGGGGTGTGGGTGGCCGAAGCGGTTGTCCACCCCGCAGGAGAAGATCGCCAACAAGGGCCGAAGACGCGCCAGCAAGGCGGGATCGGAGCTGGTGCGGCTGCCGTGGTGGGCCACCTTGAGCGCGGTGATCGGGCCCGGGCCCAAGGAGTCCCAGGTGGAGATGAGCGCCGCCTCGGCCTCGGCCTCGATGTCGCCGGGGAAGAGCAGGCTGTGATCGCCGTGGCGCACGAGCAGGGTGATCGACTGGTCGTTGACCTCCTCAAAGTGGTCTCCGGGCTTGGGGTGGAGGATGGTGAGCGCGGGGTGCCCCGGCGGCACGTCGAGGCCCCGGGCGGGTGTGCCGGCCAGGGCCGCCGCGCGCCAGAGGTCTTGGAACGCCGCCTCATCGGCCAAGGGGGGCCGGGCGACCCGCAAAGCGCCGACCTTGAGGCCCTCGACCACGTCCTGGGCGCCGCCCATGTGGTCGGGGTGCGGGTGGCTCACCCAGAGCTCATCCACCTCACGGATCCCGGCGCGGCGCAGGGCCCTCAGCACGTCGTCTCCAGGGGGCCCGGCGTCAATCAGGGCGGTGTAGCCGGGGAGCTGCACGAGCGCGGCGTCGCCTTGGCCGATGGCGTAGAAGGTGACGTGTAGGCCCTCGGCGGGGAGGAGGCGGAGCAGGGAGCACAGGGCGAAGACCCCGGCGAGGCCGTGGTGTCGGGCGCAGAGGCAGGCGAGGACGAGCAGCGCCGCGCCCAGCGGACCGGCGGCGGGGTGGGCGACCGGGGCGTCCACGAGACGCAGCCAGAGGATCGTGGCCTCACAGGCGCCATCGGCGATGGCCAGCGGCACGAGGCCGCCGCCGCCCAAGGCCAAGAGCGCGCCGGGCGTAGCGAAGATCGAGGTGAGGGGGATGGCGACGAGGTTGGCGAAGGGCGCGCTTATCGAGAGCTCTTGGAAGATCCACACCGAGACCGGCAAGGTGCCCGCCGTGGCGCCTAAGGTCGTGGTGAGCGCCCCGGCGAGGCCCTTCACCAGCCACGGCAGGTCGGGGGGGATCATCCGCCCCAGCTTCGCGCCGACGGTCAACATGCCCACGACGGCGCCAAAGGAGAGCCAGGCCGAGACGCTCCGGGCGGCGCTCGGCTCACAGAGCACCATCACCCCGGCGGCGAGGCCGAGGAGGTTCCAGGGGTTCGCCCCCCGCGCCGTGGCCTGACCGGCGACGACCCCGGCGGTCATCCAGCCCGCGCGCACCGCCGGGATCGGCCAGCCGACGAGCTCTCCGAAGGCCAAGAGCGCGCCGAGCCCGGCCAAGGGCGCGAGGCGGTTGAGCCCTCCTTGAGGGCGCAACAGGCTCAGCGGGCGGATCAGGGCGGTGACGATCCCCGAGGCCATCGCGGCGATCATCACGAAGTGCAGCCCCGAGACCGAGACGAGGTGGGTGGTGCCCGTGCGCCGCAAGAGCGCCTTCGTGTCGTCATCAAGGCCGGAGCGGTCGCCGAGGGCCAAGGCGCGGAGCAGGCCCCGGTGGGTGGCGTGCTCAAACGGGTCGGGCGGCGCCGGGCCCGGGAAGGCGCCGAGGGTGAGGGTGGACTGGGCACGAACGCCGCTGCGGAGGCCCCGCAAGAGGTCGTCTCGCACCGGGTCGGGCTCGCCGGGCAGGGCCTCCCGGCGAAGGGGCCGGGCCTCACCACGCACGGAGACGCGGTCGCCGACGGCCAGGTCTCCGGCGCCGCTCAGCTCCACGGGCCCGGTGAGCGGGGTGGGGCCGAGGTGGCTCACCTGGAGGATGGCGCGGCTGCCGCGCACCTCGATCACCTCGCCCCGAAGCTGCACCGGCCCGTCGAGGAGCGGCCCCGGCGCGCGCAGGCCCGGCGCGGTGAGCCCCAGGCACAAGGCCGCCGCCCAGGTGGCGACCCAGCCCAGCCCCCGCTCGCCGACCGCGAGGGCGATCAAGGCCAAGGCGCCCAAGGCCAAGAGCGTGTGCGCCGGGTTGGGCTGGAGCCACGGCCACAACACCACGCCGAGCGCGGTGAGCAGGCCAGGGATCAACAGCGGCGCGGCGGCGGGCATGGCCCCGCGCTTCGCAAGGTCTATGCCAAGGCGCTCAGCGCGCGAGCGGGGTCAAGGGCGGCGATGCGGGGCGGCGGCGGCTGACAGGGGCGGGTTTGGGTTACGGCGACGTCGCGCTCACCCCTCCACCACCCCGGCGATGTGGTGCAGCACCCGCAGGTGGATCGCGTGGATCGAGGCGTCGCTCCACAGGCCCCAGAAC
>JBEAVX010000434.1:0-4709 GCA_041160755.1 Pseudomonadota bacterium | reverse complement strand
TTGATCGCCTGGGCGACGCCGTGACGCACCCACACCACCTCACGGCCCCGGCGGCGGCGGTCGCCGTCCTGAAGGTCGTCGTGAACGAGGGAGGCGTTGTGCAGCAGCTCACACGCGGCCGCCCAGCCCACGGCGTCGCCGCGAGAGAGGCCGAGCGCCTCGGCGGCGGAGAGCGCCAGCCGCGCGCGGAGGCGTTTGCCGCCGGTGTTGATGTGATCCCAGAGGATGTGCCCCAGGCGATCCAGCCGCGAGCCCGTGCACAGCCGAAGCATCATCGCCTCGACGTCCTCAAGCCCTTCAGAGCTCCAGAGTCCCCGTGGCTCAGGCCGGGGAGATGGGGTCCTCACTCGCCGCGCTGGCAGGATCATGCTCACATCTCACCTCGTGTTCCACGACTCTACGACCGGGGCCTCACAAGCTCTGCGGGATGACCTCAGGGTGTCTCGCCGCTTCACCTTGCCAAACCCTATACATCATGCAAAGGTTATACATGAGTCGTATATAGTTTGCAATGAAAATCTATCTGCAAATCCCATGCACTCGCCCCTGAGGACTCCCGCTGATGATCTCCCTTCGCTTCGACCCGCGCTTCCCGGCTCCTGAGGCCCTCACGGCCCCGGGCGGCTTCGTGTGGTGGTACCTCGATCTCACCGACGGGGCTGGGAACGGCGTCGTGCTCATCTGGTCCTTCGGGCTGCCGTTCTTGCCGGGCTACGCCGACGCCGCCCGCAAGGGCCAAGGCCAGGCCCCGGTGAGCCGCCCGAGCCTGAACGTCGCTGTGTACAAAGATGGCTGGGAGAACGTATACCTTTTGCAAGAGTACCCCCCGGAGTCCGTCACCTTGGACATCGAGCGCGGGGAGCTCCGCATCGGCCGATCCACCCTACGATCTTGGGTAGAAGGCCAAGAGCGCCGGGTGCTCCTCCAGCTCGACTGCCCCGTGCCGGGCAGCGCCGAGCGGCTCACAGGGCGGGTGGAGGCCCGGGGCCCGGCGGTGTTCCCGGTGCAGGCGCCGGCCCCGCAGGACGATCCCCACGCCTGGACGCCGATGCTCGTCGGGGTCGAGGGTGAGGCCACCCTGCACCACGGCGAGCTGCCCGTCTTGAGCCTCAAGGGCCGGGTGTACCACGACCGAAACCAGTCCACCCTGCCCTTGCACGACCTCGGCATTCAGCACTGGATCTGGGGTCGGCTGGCCTGCGGCGACGCGGGCGAGCGCATCTATTACCTGCTCTGGCCGCCTGAAGGCCCCCCCGAGGCCTACGCCATTCAGATCAAGCCCGACGGCGGGCTCACGGTGCACGAGCACGCCGAGGTGGTCTTGGGGACGGAGCGCCGGGCGATCTTCGGCGTGCCGTACTGGGACGCGCTCACCGTGCGGGTGAACGGCGAGGACTGGGCGGTGATCCACAAGCACAAGGTCGTCGATAACGGCCCGTTCTACCTGCGCTTTCTGACCTGGGCGACCTTGCCCGGCCTCGGCGAGGCCTACGGGGTGGCCGAGGCCGTGCGCCCGGATCGGGTCGATCTGGACCTGCACCGGGGCATGGTGAAGGCCCGGGTGCACTTCATCGGCCAAGAGAACAACGCCCTGCTCCCGCTGATGTCTGGACCGGTCAAGAGCCGTCTGGGGCGCCTCTTTGGGCAGCTTCGGGTGAAGCCGACCACCGCCGCCGAGGAGACCCCATGAGCGCTCCGATGGGCGTTGATCTCTGGGCCTTGGCGTGGTGGCTGCCCGTCGCGATGACCGCGATGGCCACGGCGAACACGGCCTTGAACCTGCTCACCTGGCCGCGCGGTCGGCCTGTGGCCCAAAACGCCCCGCGCCCGCCGACGATCTCGATCCTCATCCCCGCGCGGAACGAGGCGGTGAACATCGAAGCCTCGGTGCGCGCCGCCGCCCAGAGCCAGCCCGCCCCCCTTGAGATCATCGTCTGCGACGACAACAGCGCCGATGGCACCGGCGAGATCCTCGCCCAGCTTCAGGCCGAGCTGCCGACCTTGCGGGTGATTCAAGGCCGCCCATTGGCGCCGGGCTGGGTGGGCAAACCCCACGCCTGCCACCAGCTCGCCGCCGCCGCCCGGGGGGAGATCCTGCTGTTCATCGACGCCGACGTGCGCCTCGCCTCAGACGGCGTGGGCCGCGTGCTCGGCCTGATGACGGCCCATGACGCCCAGGTGATCACCGCCGTGCCCCGCCAGCGCACGGGCTCGTTGATGGAGGAGCTGATCCTCCCCCTGCTGCACCTCACCTACACGGCCTGGCTGCCCCTCGCCTTGATTCACAGCTCTCCAGACCCGGCGTTCTTGGCGGCGAACGGGCAGATCCTCGCCTTTCGCCGCGAGAGCTACCGCTGGATCGGCGGCTTTGAGGCCGTGCGCTGCGAGGTGGTGGACGACATGGCGATCTGCCGAAACGCCAAACGTGCCGGTCTGAAGGTGGTCTTCGCCGACGGCGGGGAGATCGCCGAGTGCCGCATGTACCGCTCCGCCGCCCAGGTGTGGAAGGGCTTCTCAAAGAACCTCTATGAGGGCATCGGCGCGCATCCCCTCGCCTTGGTCGGCGTGCTCGGGCTCTACTTCTTGGCCTTCGTCGCGCCGTACTTGAGCCTCGTGATCGGGCTGTTCGGCGTCGAGGCCGCCTTGGCGCCGGGGCTCGTCGGCGTGGGGCTCAACCTGCTCCTGCGGGTGGCATTGGCCTGGCGCTTTGAGCACAGCCCCCGATCCGCCTTGGCCCAGCCCGTCGCGGTGCTGGCGCTCTTGGGCCTGGCGATCAACTCCTACCGCTGGTCCGCCCAAGGCACGATCGAGTGGGCCGGGCGGATCTACCCCCGCCGCAGCCTCCGTGGGGCGCCCCATGGCGCCTGACTGGTTTCGACGGGCGTTCGGCGTCTGGGGGCGCGGCCACGCCAAGAAGCTCATCCTTGAGGGGCTCGACGGCCTGCAGGTCTCGGGGCTCGACGGCGTCCGCGCCGAGCTCGCCCGGCGGCCGCTGATCTTCGCCGCCAACCACTCGGCCTGGTGGGACGGCGTGCTCATGGTGGCGCTGAACGACCGGATGGGCGTCGACAGCCGCGTGCTCATGGACGCCCAGAGAATGAAGGATTTCCCCTGGTTTCAGGCCCTCGGCGCCATGCCGCTCGACCGCACGGCCACAGGCAAGAGCCACGCCGATCTCGCCCGGGCGGCGGCGCATCTCGGCGGCCCGGGTCGTTGTTTGTGGATCTTCCCCCAAGGCAAACACCGCTCACCCAACCTGCGCCCGATGGGCCTGCGGCGCGGCGTGCAGGTCGTGAGCGAGGCCACCGAAGCGGCGGTTGTGCCCGTGGCGATTCGGTATGAGTTCCGTGAGCTCGCCGTGCCCGGCGCCTTCGTACATTTTGGCCCCGCCATCGAGCCCGGCCCCGCGCTGCTCACGCGCCTTGAAGACGCCCTGATCGTGGGCCTCGACCAGATCACCGAGGGCCTCGACGCCCCCGAGGGCCGGTTTGAGGTGCTGCTTCATGGCCGACCGCCCGGGGGGCTGGGCTCGGCGGCGCTGAAGTGGCTGTGGAACCTCTTCGCTCGTGGAGGCCAACGTGCCTGACGTGATCGTGATCGGCAGCGGCCTCGGCGGCCTCTCGGCGGCGGTGTCGCTGGCCGCCAAGGGCCTCGACGTGACCGTGGTGGAGGCCGCGCAGAACTTTGGCGGAAAGGCCAACATCGTCACCCTCGACGGCGTGGAGTGTGACACCGGCCCGAGCGTGCTCACCTTGCCCGACACCCTCGACGCGGTGTTGCGGGAGGCGGGCACGAGCCTCGCGGACGAGGTCACCCTGCTCACCCACACGCCGGCCTTCCGCTACGTCACGGCCAAGGGGGCCGTGCTGGACCTGATGCCGACCTTGCCCGAGACCTTGGCCCAGGTCGGCGAGACCTTGGGCGCGGAGGCCTCCCGCGAGCTGGCGACGTTCATGGCCGACGCCGCCGAGGTCTGGGAGCTCTCGAAGATCGCGTTTGTCTACGGCGAGGCGCCGTCCGTGCGCTCCATGTGGGAGCTGGGCCCGGCGAAGATGGCGGGGTTTGGCCGGGTGGACCCCTTCCGCAGCATGTGGTCGGCGATCTGCAACAAGGTCAAGCACCCCCTCCTGCGGGTGATCTTGGCCCGGTACGCCACCTACAACGGCTCGGACCCCCGCTCGGCCCCGGCGACGCTGAACTGCATCGCGCACGTCGAGATTGGCCTCGGCGGCTACGGCGTGCGCGGCGGGGTGTATGAGCTCGTGCGGGCGCTCGTGCGGGTGGCTGAGCGCCAGGGGGTGCGGCTGCGCGCGGCGAGCCCCGTGGAGTCGTTGATCGTCGAGGCCGGGCGCGCCGTGGGCGTCACCCTGCGCGGTGGCGAGGCCATACGGGCGAGGGCGATCGTCTGCAACGCCGACGTCGCGCACCTGCACGAGCACCTGCTCCCCAAGGCCCAGCGTAAGGTGGTCACCGCCCCGGAGACCCCGTCGATGTCGGGCTGGACGGGCCTCGTGCGCGCGAGGCGCCGCGTCGGTCGAGACGCCCGCGCCGCCCACACCGTGCTCTTCCCTGACGACTACCTGGAGGAGTTCGCCGACATCTTTGACCGCGACCGCCCACCCCAAGCCCCGACCGTCTATTGTTGCGCCCAGGAGCCCTGCCACCAGCGCCAAGGCTGGGCCGACCACGAGCCGGTGTTCATCATGTCC
>JBEAVX010000600.1:0-3073 GCA_041160755.1 Pseudomonadota bacterium | reverse complement strand
GTTCTGGATGTTCGTCTCGGCGGTGACCTTGGCGTATTTTGTTGGGCCCGCCGCGTATGAGTGGGAGTGGATGAGCGCCGTGACGGGCAACCCCCTGCGCGCGGCGACGGCGCCGTACAAGGCTTGGAAAGAGGTCGGGCTGTGGTTCGGCGCGCCGATCCTCGTCGCGTCGGGGCTCTTTGGCTTCGCGACGCAGTGGCGCACCATCCTGCGGGCGCTCTCGTCCTTGGGCGGCGGCGCGGCGGCGGCCAGCGCCGGCCCCGAGGCCCGCTCCGCGTCGGGCTTGACCGCGAAGGACGTCGAGGTGCCGATGTCGTGGTTCATCGTCGGCGGCCTCACCTCCGGCGCGGGCGTGATCGCCGTGGCCGCGACGGCCTTTGAGGTGCCCGTTCATTACGGCATGCTCGCCGTCGCCATGACCTTCTTGCTCTCGTTGGTCGCCTGCCGGGCCACGGGCGAGAGCGACATCACCCCCGTCGGCGCCATGGGCAAGCTCATGCAGCTCACCTACGGCGCGTTGATCCCGCAGTCCACCACGGCGAACCTGATGACCGCGGGCATCACGGCCTCGGCGGCGGGCTCGGCGGCGGACCTCCTGAACGACCTCAAGAGCGGCTACCTCTTGGGCGCCGACCCACGACGCCAGTTTATCGCCCAGGCGAGCGGCATCTTCGCGGGCACCCTCGCGACGGTCACCGGGTTTTACCTGCTCGTGCCCGACGCCACGGCGCTCACCGGCGTAGCGGGCGCCGCGCCGCAGTTCCCCGCGCCCTCTGCCCAAGCCTGGCGCGCCGTCGCCGAGGTGTTCAAGACCGGCCTCGCGAACATGCACCCCATGCACCAAGAGGCGATCGTCTACGGCCTCGGCCTCGGCGCGGTCTTGGCGGCGCTGGAGGAGTTTGTGCCCAAGGCGCGGCGGTTTTTGCCGTCGGCCACGGGCTTAGGCCTGGGCTTCATCCTGCCGTTTCAGTACCCGTTCTCGATGCTCTTGGGCGCGATCCTCGCCTGGGCCTGGACGACCCGGAACCCCAGCCAGGCCGAGGGGTACCTCGTCCCGGTCAGCTCCGGCGTCATCGCCGGGGTGAGCATCATGGGCGTGATCGTGGCGATCTTGAACAACATCCTGAGCTGAGGCGCCGTGTTACTGTGGGCCGCGCGGCGAGACGACCGCGAGGAGACGACCATGCGCCTGATGATCCCGCTGATGTTTGCCCTGGCCCTCGGCGCGTGTGGTGAGGCGTCCGCGCCCAAGGACGCGCCCGCGGAGGCCACCGCCGAGAAGGGCAAAGCGGGCAAGGCCGGAAAGGCGGGCAAGGCCGGGAAGGCGGGCAAAGCCGGCAAAAAGAAGCCCGCGCCCACCTGCCCCACCTCGGCGGAGCTGGCGACGGCCCTGGCCGAGAGCGCCTTGGCCTCGACGGTGCAGTTGACGGGCATGGCCCCCGAGGTCGCCTGCGCGGGGCGGTTCGCCAAGGCCGACACCGTGCCCCCCGAAGGCGGCGCGGTCACCTCGGTGCTGTTCCGCCACACCGACGGCCGCTGGGTGCCGGTGAAGGCCGGCACAGGCCAGTTCTGCGCCGGGGCCACCCCGGCCAACGTGGCCACCAAGCTCGGCTGCTGAGCGGATGTCCAGAGAGGGGAGGCGCTCATGCCCCGAGTGCGGCGCCGACAACCGCGCGCGGGCGCTGTATTGCCTCGCCTGCGGGGCCAAGCTTCAGCGCCCTCCCCCGCCGATCACCCAGACGCGGGTAGACGCCCGCCGGTTGCGCGGCTGGATGGCCTGCTTCGACTTTGACCAGACCGGCGAGACCTTCTTGCTCCGAGATGGCCAGAACGTCCTCGGCGCCGAGCCGCGTGAGGCCACGATCCTGCTCGCGGCGGGCCAAGGGGGGGTCGCCCCGAGGCACGGCGCGCTGCGCCTCGATCCCCACGAAGGCGCGTGGGTCACCCCGCTCGATGGCGCGCTGGCGGTCAACGGAGAGGCCGTCCCGAGCGCGGGCGCGCCCCTGCGGGACGGCGACATGCTCCGGGTCGGCGCCTACACCCTCACCGTGAAGCTCCTGCCGTGATCTGGGCGCTTTGGACGCTTCTGGCCTGCGACGATCCGGCGGTCGGCGACGCGCCCGAGGCGGCGCCCAGCCCCCCGACCGACCGGCCCGGCCTCCAGACCCCTCGCCTGCCTGAGGCCTGCCTGCATGGCCTCGATCCCCAGCTCGCCCAGCGGCTCATGGAGCTCGACACGCTCTCCCGGGCCACGCTCATGGGCGGCGGCTGGGACAACCGACGTGAGGCCAAGCTCGGCCAGAGCCTCCTCCTGACGCTCAAGGGCCAAGCGCGTCTCCGCCAAGATCCCGGCCTCGACACCCTGCTCACCCGCCTCAACCTGAGCGGGGTGCCCCTGCGGTTTGAGCACACCGCGCTCGTGTTTGAGGAGCCCCTGCCCAACGCCTACGCCTTGCCCGGCGGGCGGATCCTCGTGAGCGAGGGCCTGATCACCCTCGCCGCAGGAGACGACGACGCCTTGGCCTTCGTCTTGGCCCACGAGATCGCCCATGTGGAGCTGTACCACAGCGCGGCCGTCTACCAGCGGCTCTGGGCGACCCAAGGCTGGCGAGACCCCGCCTGGGGACCGCTCCTCGCCGTGACCCGCCACGCGACCTCGGCCACCCAGGAGCTAGAGGCCGACCGCCTCGGCGCGGCCTTGGCCCAGCGCGCGGGCTTTCGTTTAGACGGCGCCGAGGCGCTCTTGGACCGCCTGCCCCCCGCCGCCGACGCCGACCTCACGGATCTCTTCGGCGACGACCTCCTCGCCTTGCCGCCGGAGCTGCGCGCGCTCGTGCTCGACGGCTTGGGCACCCACCCGAGCGTCGAGGCCCGGCGCTGCGCCATCCGGCACGGGCCCACCCTCCCGCTCTGAGCGTCGGCGACCGCGCCTCACTCCGCCGAGGCGGTGTCTACGGCGGGGACGTCGAGCCAGACCGGGGCGCTCACCGCCCAGCTCCCCCCACGGGCGACGGCGGGGGCGTACCCCCCGCCGGCGCTCTGCGCCGGCGCGCGAAGGAGCGGCACACCGGCC
>JBEAVX010000596.1:0-8161 GCA_041160755.1 Pseudomonadota bacterium | reverse complement strand
TCTCTTTGGCGGCGGGGTTCACCGCCGTCGCGCCGTCATCGCAGTCCGTGTTGTCGCTCACGCTGCCCGCGGGCGCCGAGCAGCCCGAGACCGTGCTGTCGGGGTCGCCGTAGCCGTCGTTGTCGCTGTCGGTGTAGTAGGTGGACAGGTCCACGGCGTCGGTGTCGGTCACGCCGTCGCAGTTGTTGTCTTGGCCGTCGCAGATCTCGGCGGCGGCGGGGTTCACCGCGGCCTCGGCGTCGTCACAGTCGCTGTTGTCGGTCACCGCGCCCGAGGGCTGGGCGCAGGCCGTGATCGTGGCGTCGGGGTCGCCGTAGCCGTCGGTGTCGGCGTCGCTGTAGTACACCCCCGCCGAGCTGACGTCGAGGCTGTCATCGGCGTCGTCGGTCAAGGTGTCACAGTCGTCGTCGAGGCCGTTGCAGACCTCCGTGGCGCCGGGGTTCACCGCGACGGCGGCGTCGTCGCAGTCCGTGCTGTCCGCGGCGTAGCCCGCGGGCGCCTCGCAGGCCTGGGCGCTGAAGTCGGCGTCGCCGTAGCCGTCGGCGTCGGCGTCCTGGTAGAAGGTGCTCGTCACGCCCTCGTCCGTCGCGCCGTCGCAGTTGTTGTCGCGCTCGTCGCAGACCTCCAGGGCGCTGGGGTTCACCGCCGGGTCGCCGTCATCGCACTCTTGGCAGGCGGCGAAGCCGTCAGCGTCGCCGTCGGCGTAGCCCGTGGACCCGTCACAGTTGTAGTCGTTCGGGTCGTCACAGTCGATCTCGGCGGCGCCGGGGTTAAACGCCACGTCGGCGTCGTCACAGTCCCCGCCGAGGGCGGACGCGCCCTCGGGCGCCTCACAGGCCTCTACGGGGGCGGCGTCATCGCCGTAGCCGTCGCCGTCGGCGTCTTGGTAGAAGGTGCTGAGCACGCCCTCATCGGTGACGCCGTCGCAGTTGTTGTCGAGCTCGTCGCAGATCTCCGCCGCGCCGGGGTTCACCGCCGGGTTGGCGTCATCACAGTCGGACTCCTCGTCGTAGCCATCGGCGTCGGCGTCGGTGGGGCCGCCGCCGCTGTCGGTGCCGCCGCTGTCGGTGCCGCCGACGCTGTCGCTGGGGGTGACGGAGTCAGCGCCGTCGTCTTTGCAGGCGACCAAGGCGAGAGAGAGCGAGAGAAGCAGTGTCATCCTGGACATTTGGACCTCCTGGTCGGGGAGATCCTACCTCAGAAACGGCCCGCGCGCTGCCGTGGGCTGGGCTCAGGCGCCGTCCTTGACCTTCTTCGCCTCGGGCCATCCCGTCCACCACGCGGAGACCTGACGCGCCGCGCCTTTGGGATCGGCGAACACCCGGGCGCCGAGCTGCCGGGCCTTGGCCTCTAGGCGCGCGGCGCGGGCGGCGATGAGCGGATCGAGGTGCTCACGCTCGACCTCATCGAGCTGGCCCAAGAGCATGTGCAGGTCGTGGTGGTCGCCCAAGGCCGCGCCCAGGGCCTCGGCGGCCTCTTGGCGCAGCTCCATCGCCTCCGGCCAGGCGAGGCGAAGCAGGCGCAGGTGGTGGGTGTGGTGCTTCACCAGCTTCCGCCACTCGTGCAGACGCTCGGGATCCCCGCTCAACACGGCGCCTCGGCCCTCGCGGCGGCCCTCGCGGAGCACCCGCGCAAAGCCGGAGATCAGCGCCTCCAAGGTGACGTTCTCCCCCGACCAGCTCGCGCTGAGGTCGAGGGCCTGGGCGTAGAGGCGCCGGGCCTCGGCGGCGGCGTGCTCGGGGGGGATCTCGGGCCGGTCTCGGGCGGCCACGAGGCGCTGACGGAGGTGCTGGAGCGGCTCGGGCGTCGTGGGCAGCTCGGCGAGCAGGCTGTCTAAGGTCTCCACCCGCACCTCAGCGTCCCGCGCGTCGCCCAAGGCCCGGCCCGCGTCGCGGATGAGCGCGTTGGCCTCGGCGTGGCGCTCGGGGCCCAGGGCCTCTCGCATCAGCCGCAGGATCGCCCGCAGGCGTTTGCCCCGCTTCCGCGCGCTGTACACCCCCTTCCGCAGCGTGTCCCCGTGGGCGGAGAGCTCGGCCAGCGCGCCGACGAGCTGCTCCTGAATCACCCGGCCCAGCTCTCGGGGCAGGGGCGTGTCACGGCGGATCTGAAAGGCCACGGCGGGCTCCGAGGTCGTGGGGAGCCTGCGCTTTATCCCGCCGCGACGCTCAGCGGTCCTGCATCAAGGCCAGGGTCTCTAGCCAGGCCTCGTGCTCCTTGGGGAAACGCGCGCGCTCGGCGGGCCCCCAGCCCAAGCCCGCCAGGACGTTGAGCGCGCCGTCGACGTCCCCGGCCTGGTGCTGGCTGAGCCCGTGGCGCATCGTCACGAGCCACTGAATCAGCGCCCGGCCATCCCGCAGGCCCGTGGACTCCTGCTCGCTGGGCTCGGGGGCCAGGCGCCGGACGCCCACACGCCACTCGCCGCCGAGCTCTTGGTAGCTCAGGCGCACCTCGGCCAAGGCCGAGCCCTCACGCAATGGCGCCGGGGGCATCCCGCTCACGCCTTCGGGGGAGAAGGTGAGGTAGATGGCGCCCCGTTTGCGGCTCACGAACAAGGTCTCGACGGTGAGCCGGGCCACCCCGGCGCTGTCCCAGGTGAGCGCGGCCTCGGGCACCCCGAACACCCCGGAGAGCCGCCAGCCCGACGCGGGGCTGATCTCCAGGCCGAACCGATAGGCCAGCGGCACAAACATCGCCTCAAAGTCTTCGCCGAAGATCCGCGCCAGGCCCTCCACCGACGGCGCCCGGCCAAACGCCCCCCCTTTGGCCCCGGCCAAGGCCGCCATGCTGAGGTTGTCGAGGCCGCCGCCGACGGTGACCGCGGTGAGCCCGATCCCCGACTCGGCGAGGGTGGTCGCCTGGGCCTTGAGCGTCTCCGGGGCCGCGCCCATGCGGTGCGCGGCGCCGCCGCTGAGCACCAGGATCCGCTGTTGATGGCCTGGGGTCGTCGTCTCTTGGAGCAGCCGCGCGGCCCGCGCGACCCCTTGGCTCACCTGACCCTCGGGGCTGAGCGCCACCCGCCGGGCGGCGCTGATCCACCCGCCTTGGTCGTCTCCGGCGAGGGCCTGGGCGTAGATCGTTGGATCCCGCCCGGCGCCCACCAGGCTCAGCGTGTCTTGAGGGCCGAGGTTCGTCTGGAGGCCCAACATCGCGCCGACCAGCCCGCCGCCGCCATGGGCCACGAGGTTGGGATCGGCGTCGATGACCACGGCGACGTGCATCGGCGGCCGCGACCAGCCCTCCAGCGGGAGGTTCGTGTCAAACCCCAACATCACGAGGGCCTGGGCCGGGGCGACGGCGGGGGGCGGCGCGGCGCTCACCTCGCTCAGCAAGCACAGGGTGACCTCACAGGGCCCGGTCTTGCGGGTGGGGAGGTCGTGCATGGCGAACAGGCCCTCGGCGCGGAGCGCGCTCGGGTCGGGCAGAACGTGCCGCGCCAAGGCCAGATACAGATCCTCGATGTCGCCGGAGCCGCCGACCCGGGCCGAGAAGCTGCCCGGCGCGGCCATCGGCGCGGGCATGGCCGGGGCGCTGATCTCCACCGGGGCGAAGTCCAGCTCCATCTTCATCCGGGCCGGGGCGACGTCTTCGGGCTCGTCGTCGTCGTCGTCCTCGCCGCCGGCCCAGGCGAGGGTAGAGGCCAGGACCAAGAGGAGCGCGAGGCTGGAGGTGGGGCGCATGGTCTCAGTCTACCCCGCGTCGGCCTCGGCGCTCACTCCGGCGCGGCCTCACTTGGAGAGGTTCTTGGCCTTCTTCTTGTCTTGTTTCTCTTTGATCGTGAGCTTGGGCTTGTTGCTGCTGCCGGGCTTGGTCTGACCTTTGGGCATCTCAACTCCTGTGGCGGCGCGGGAGCGCCTGCCCTCTCTTTACCCCAGCGCAGAGCGCGCCGGGGGCGCCGCACCACCGAATCGCCAAAAGCCCCCCAGGCTCACTCGGCGCTGGGGTCGCTGGCGTCGTCGGTGTCGTCGCCGCCGGTGTCGGTCTCGCAGGCCAGCCGCGTAGACGTCACCCCGTCGCGGGTGCAGGTGCAGGTGTTGCAGCCGTCGCCGCAGGGGTAGGTGTCGCCGATGTTGTGCGGCACCCCGTCCACCTCACAGTGTGCCGGGGCGCAGGCCGTGAGCGCGGGGGCGAGCAGGCTGATGAGCAGGGTGAGGCGGCGCATGGGGGGCTCCTCTCGGGGCTTGGCTCACTTGGCGCTGGCGCTGGCGCCGTCGGTGTCGTCCACGGCGTCGCTGTCGGTGATACAGCACATGTCGGTCTGGCTCACGCCGTCCTCGGTGCAGGTGCAGGAGTTGCAGCCATCGGCGCAGGTCCACGACTCGCCGACGCGGTAGGCCACGCCGTCCACCTCACAGGGGCTCGGGGTGCAGGCCGTGAGCGCGGGGAGAGTCATGGGGATGACCAGGGCGTGGCGGCGCATGGGGACTCCTCAAGGTGTGGCGCGGGGTGTCACTCGGCGCCCGAATCCGCGGTGTCTTCGCCGCCGCCGGTGTCCTCATAGCAGGCCATCAAGGTCGAGCTGACCCCGGTGAGCCCACACTCGCAGGTGTTGCAGCCGTCGGCGCAGGTGTACGTCTCGCCGACGCGGTAGGCCACGCCGTCCACCTCGCAGTGGCTCGGGGTGCAGGCCGTGAGCGCGGGGAGGATCAGGGCGGCGAGGAGGAGGGAGAGGCGCATTCGAGGCTCCTTGGGGGCGTGGGCTCACTCGGCGGTGGCGCTGGTGTCTGCGGTGTCTTCGCTGTCTCGGGGGTCGTCAAAGCACTTCATGCTCGTCGTGCTGACCCCGACCAGCTCGCAGGTGCATTTGTTGCAGCCGCCGCAGTCGTAGGTCTCGCCGATTCGGTGGCGCACGCCGTCCACCTCGCAGCGGCTCGGGGCGCAGGCGGTCAGCGCGGGAGAGATCACGGTGATGAACAAGACGGTGAGGCGCATCCGAGGCTCCAATGCAAGGTGTCAGGAGGGCAGGGGGGCGTCCCAGGGCTCCTCGATGAGCTCGAAGGCGCCGAAGTCGAAGGGGTCACCCGGGGCGCGCTTCACCTGCACCAGCCGCTCGCGGCGGCCTTGGCCGCGGAGCGTGTCGGCGCGGTGCAGGCACCAGGGCATGTTCCCCCGGCGTCCCAAGAGCGCGTGCGCCGTCCACGAGCAGCCCCCTTGGCAGACCTCTGCGTAGTAGCAGGTCTTGCAGAAGCCCCAGAGCTCCGACGTTCCGCGATCCCGGGCGAAGCCGATGGCCTGGCGCTCCCAGATCTCGGCCAAGGGCGCCTCACGCACGTTGCCGCCGACGTAAGGCGCGCTCGGCAGGCTGGGGCAGCCCTTCACGTCGCCGTTGGACTCCACACCCAGCACAAACCGCCCGGCGCCGCAGCCGCCATAAGGCTCGATGCGCAGGTGGCGCTCGGCGGGGCCGTAGTAGCCGAGGTTGTTCCCGGCGTTGATCGTGCAGCCTCGCGCCCGGGCGGCGGGGCCGAGGGTGGTCAAAAGCTCGCCGAGATCGAGGAGCTCATAGGGCTGCAACAGCCACTCCGGGCGGTCGGCGGCGCGGCCCATGGGCCCGGTGATCTGCACCTGCCAGGCCTTGATCCCGGCGTCAAAGAGCCGCTCGGAGAGCTCGGTCAGCTCCGGCAGGTTCAGGCGGTTGACCTGGGTGTTCGCATACGGCGCCATGCCCGCGTCGCGGATGTGCCCGAGCGCGGCCATGGCCGCTTTGTAGCTGCCGGGCACGGCGCGCAGGTGATCGTGGGTGGACTCCAGGCCGTCGATCGAGACGGAGACGGCCTGCATCCCGGCTTCAGCGGCGGCCTGGGCCAGCTCCGCGGTGATGCCCCGGGCGCCGGTGGTCATCGTCGGGCGCACCCCGGCCGCGGCGACGGCGCGCACCAAGGTCAACCAGTCGGGGTGAAGGTAGGCCTCACCGCCGATGAAGGCGATCTCGCCCACGCCCATCTCCACGAGCTGCCGGAGCACGTCGAGCTGCTCCTCCAGGTCAAGCTCCTCGTTGCGGGGGCGCCCGGCGCGGCTGCCGCAGTGGCGGCAGGCGAGGTCACACTTGAGCGTCAGCTCCCACACGACATACCGAGGGTGGAAGGCCTGCGTTGGATCAATTCGGCGTTTCATTCCGACAGTGTAGCCCCGCCCGGCTCGGGTGTAGGCTGGTCACGGGCATGTCGCCCCCGAGAGATGGAGAGACCCTGATGAACGCCTGCCCGAGCTGTGATCGCCACCTGCTGCACAACGAGGCCAAGTGCCCCTTCTGCGGCGTCACCACCCAGAACATCGCCACCCGCGTGCGCAACGCCGTGGCCTCCGGCGTGACCATGGTCGTCCTCGCCGCCTGCTACGGCCCGGCCCCGGGCCCGGACAAGGACGACACGTCGCTGGACGACACGAACGCGCTCATCGACGCCGACGGCGACGGCGCCTTCTCCGACACCGACTGCGACGACAACAACAACGCCGTCTTCCCCGGCCAGGTGGAGAACTGCAGCGACGGCGTCGACAACGACTGCGACACCCTCACCGACGTCGACGACACGGACTGCAGCGCCTGAGGGGTTGGGGGCGGTGGGGCGGACGGGTGACGGTCTTGGCGGTCCCCCGGAAGGCGCATCGCCCCCACATCGCCGCGTTTTTTTGCCACCGCCCTCCTCGCCTTGGAGACGACCCGATGGACCTTTGCCCCCGCTGTGATCGCCACCTGCTCCACGCCGAGGCCGAGTGCCCGTTCTGCGGCGGCGCCACCCAGGACCTCACGTCCCAAGCGCGCCTCGTCATGGCCTCGGGCGTGACGATGATCGTGCTCGCCGCTTGTTACGGCGTGCCCTACGAGGTCAGCAAGCTGCCCGACACGCCACACGACACCAACGGTTGGGAGGACACCAGCCCGCTGGCCGACGCCGACGGAGACGGGGTAGCGCGAGTCATCGACTGCGACGACGACAACCCCGACGTGTTCCCCCGTCAGATCGAGGACTGCGCGGATGGAATCGACAACGACTGCGACACCTTCATCGACGCCGACGATCCAGACTGTCGGACCTGAGGCGCGTGGGTGAACGAGGTGAGGGCTGGTTGGGCCGCCCCGCGCCCACCTCGGCGTGATCGTGCACGGTGGGGCGCTCCACCGCACACCCCGCAGAGTGGGGTGTGCGCGGTGGGCCGCTCCTCCGGGCGCCTCGCAGAGTGCGATGCCCAGAGTGGACCGCTCCCCCGGGCGCCCCGCAGAGTGTGGCCTGCCCAGTGGGCCGCCTCCCCGCCCGCCTCGCAGAGTGTGACGTGCCCGGTGGAGCGCCTCCCCGGGCACCCCGCACGGTGTGACCCCCACGGTGGAGCGTCCCACCGCGCGGATCACGCCCTTGAGCCCCCGGGGTGCGCCGCCCCGCCGCGTGTCCAGCGTCGTGTGGACCGCGTGGCGGGGCGTCGGGGCGGGGGACGCCGCCTAACGCCCCGTGCGGAAGAAGCTGCGCACGAGGACCTTCTTCTTGGGGAAGAGCAGGGTGAGGGCGGGGGACAAGGCGTTGAACACGTCGCGGGCGGCGGCGGCGGCGTTCTTGAGGGCGGCCTCGGCGACACGCTCGGCCTCCTCCAGGGCCTTGTGGGTGGCGAGCTGCACCTCAAGCTGGGCGAGCAGGGTGCGGGTCTGGCCGATGTCCCCGGCGAGGGCGTTGAAGGTGGGGTCGGCGGAGAGCGCGTCGCAGGCGATCTTGACGTAGATGAGCTTGTCGTCGGAGACGCTGCCCTTGAGCACCTCGGAGGGGTTCTTGCTGAACGCGGCGCGGTAGCGGGCGTCCTCCCGGTCGCGGCGGACGGCGCCGAGGGCCTGGTGGCTGAGCTGCCCCACGGAGCCAAAGAGCTCGTCGGTGAGCACCTCGATGACGGCGGAGGAGACGAGCCGCGACTCTTCAGCGTCCAGCTCGGCGACATCCGCGACCCGCAGGTTGTGCAGCGCCGTGGAGGCGCCGCTGTGCAGGGCGGCGGCGGTGGGGTACGCCGCGAGGCGGCGGGTCGAGAAGCCCAAGTTGCGCAGCAGCTCCGGCACGCTGGCGGACTCAGGGAGCGACATTCGCACGGTCATAGGGGCACGCTCCAGGTGATGGTGGCTTGTCAGACGGTGTTCGCGAGTGGTTGGGAGTGTAGCACACTACTCCACCACCGACCCCAGCCGCGC
>JBEAVX010000356.1:0-4852 GCA_041160755.1 Pseudomonadota bacterium | reverse complement strand
AGCATCGGGGACATTGAGGGAACTCCGGGGTCGGGGAGCAGAGATAACCCGCTCGGCCGCCAAACTCCCAGGGGCCCGAGGATTCTTCGCCTCAGCGCGGCCTCAATAGGCGTCGGCCTCGCCGAAGAACATCCACAGCGCGCCATCACTGTCCGCGTCATCGCCCCCACCGACGAGCAGGTCGGGCACCCCGTCCCCGCTGGCGTCGACGCCGCCGAGGAGGGACTCGCCGAGCGTGTCGTACGTGTCGCCCACCAGGCGGGCGTCAGCGCCGCCGAGGTCAAAGGCGCCGCTCGCCGTCGTCAAGGTGTCGCCGTACAGCACATAGACCGCCCCGCCATAGCTCGCCGCGCTGGATTTGTACGGAGCGCCGACGAGCACCTCCGCCTGGCCATCCCCGTCAAGATCCCCGGCGCTCCCGACGGAGAACCCGGCCTTGTCCCCCGCCGCCTCCCCGACGAAGATCACGTCCGCGTCGGACACGCTCGCCGTCGCGCTCGCTCCGCCCAACACCGCGCCCGAGGCCAAGAGCAGGTACGCCGCGCCCGCGCCCGCGCCGCCCAGATCGACCTCAGGGGCGCCGAGGAGCACGTCGTCGAGGCCGTCACCGTCTACGTCCCCAGCGGTGGACAACACCTCCCCGAGCTGATCGTTGGCCGCCGCCCCGAGCACGAGGAGCTCGGCGTCGTCGAAGCTCAGCGAGCCGCTCGCCCCGGCGAGGGCCCCACCCCCCAAAAAGACCGCCACCGCGCCCGCGCCCGACGCGCCGCCGTCATGGCCCGGCGCGCCGATGAGCAGGTCATCCACCCCGTCCCCGTCGATGTCACCGGCGTTCCCGAGGCCTGCGCCCACATGGTCCCAGCTCGTCGAGCCGACGATCCTGAGCGTCGCCTTCGACGCGCTCACGTACCCCGTCCACTTGCCGAGCTTGGCGCCACTAAACACGGTCACGACGCCCGCATCGGTGCCCCCGTCATCGTTGTACGTCGCGCCCACCACCAGCTCATCGAGACCATCACCGGTCAGATCGCCGATGTTGGCCGCGGCGCCGCCGAACTCGTCGTCCGCCGCCTCGCCCCGCAGAATGAGCGTCGCGCCGGAGGGGAGGCTGCTTGAGGAGATGGCGCTCGCTCCCAGACGAACGTACACGACGCCCGCTTCCTTCAGCGTGGTGTAGTCCTTCCGAGGGGCCGTGATGAACACGTCGTCGTAGCCGTCTGTGTTGAGATCGCCGAGCCCGCCGACCTGTTTGCCCACCCACTCGTCGGACGTGCCGCCGCTCGTGACGTACACGTCCCCCCAGAGGCTGAAGGAGGTGTCCGTCACGTCCGCGAGCAGCCCCGCGCCCCGCAGGTAAGCCACCATGCCGTCGGCGCCGCTCTCCCAGCCCGTGTCATACGTGCAGTTGCACCAGCTCGGCACACCGACGAGGAGGTCCTCCAGCCCGTCGCCGTCTACGTCCCCGACGTCACTGATCGAGGTCGGCGCGCCAGCGGCGAACCCCGGCCCGTTGCCCTTCCGGTCCGCGGAGCTCACGCTGATGTCCCCCGAGAGGCGCTTGCAGAGCGCCGAGGCGGCGGCCTCGCTTCCGTCACAGTCGTTCACGACGCCGTCGCCGCAGACCTCCTCAGCGCCCGGGAAGCGGTCGGCGGCTCCGTCGTCACAGTCGCCGCTCACGTTCACATAGCCGGGGCTCGCGCCGCAGCCTGTGCTGGTCATGCCTTCGTCCCCATGGCCATCGCCGTCAAGGTCCGCGTAATAGACTTGCTCAACGCCGTCATCTACGGCGCCGTCACAGTCGTTGTCCGCGCCGTCACAGACCTCGGCGGCGCCGGGGTAGACCTGTTTGTCGCGGTCATCACAGTCAACGGCAGCGACAAAACCGTCCCCGTCGATGTCTCGGTGGAAGGGCTCTGGCGTGATGATCGCTGTCTTATCGCCGAAGGTGAGCGCCTTCGCGAACGCCATCGTGAGCGCCAGCGACGTGAGGATCAGGGCAACAGGGCGCATCGTGTAGACTCGGGGTGAAAGGGCCGCGGGGGCGCCAAACGGCGCGTACACCCCACAAGAGCCCCTGCCCAGAGCGGCGGATCACCTGAGCGTCACCGCGCGAAGATCAATGCTTCTTGTCCTTGTCCACATCCAGCTCGCGGAGGCTCGTCTGGAGGTCCATCAGCCACGGTGAGGCCGGATCCGCCCGCTTGAAGTAGAGCATCACCTCCTTCTCGTACAGCTCCGCATCCGCGAGGTTCTTCACCCGCAGCCGCGTCTTCACCCGCGAACGAAGGCCTGAAGAGTCCACGTCCACGAGCACGATCTCGGCGCTGAGCACGTCGAGGAGCTCCGGCTTGAGCGCGAACAGACGCTCCAGCAGGTACGGGATGTCTACGCCGGCCTGGGTGTCGGGGGCGTGGTAACTCGCGGCCTTCTCGAAGTCTTTGAACTGAATGTCCTCCCAGAAGGACGTGACGATGCGGCGCAGGTCACCCTCTTCGCCGCCGAGGTTTAGCCCCGGCGTCGGGAAGGCCCCGCCGGAGAGGTGGGCGAGGCCGAGGTAGGCCCCGGCGAGGGCGAGCACGACGAGGGCGGTCTGAATCCAGCGCATCGGTTCGCTCAGGCGCCGCCCACGACGTCCCGGCGGAAGGCCAAGGCGACGGTGGTGAGCGCGAGGAGGGTGAGGGTCATCAGAGGCAAGGCGAGGTAGGGCGTGAGCAGGGCCGCCCAGTCACGCTCCAGGGCCGCGAGCTCGACGAAGGCGCGGTACGCATGGCGCGCGGGCATCAGGCGCTCGACCTGCGCCACGACGGGGCCGAACTTGTCCTTGGAGATCGCGAACTCGGAGAACAAGAGCTGGGGCACGATGAGCAGCGGCACCGCCCCGACGGCCTGGGCCTGGGTGCGGGCCAAGGCCGAGACGAGCAGCCCCAAGCCCACGCCCGCCATCGCCGCGCCCCACAAGGCCAAGGTCTGCGCCGGGAAAAAGCCGCGCAGGCTCAGCGACCACTCCACCGCCACCTGAAGCAGCACCACCTGGGCCAAGGTGATGCCGCCGAGCACCTCGGCCCGGGAGAGCACATAGGCGGGCATCGACAGGCCAAAGAGGCGCTCGCGCTCGATGACGTCGCGCTCCTTGACCACCTCGCGGCAGCCCGCCGTCGCCCCCAGCCACACCGCCGTGAGGCTGAGCACGAAGTAGAGGCTCGGCGTGTCCGTGGCGACCTCACCCCAGACCACGGCGCACAGCGCGCCGATGAGCGGCGCCTGGCCGATGAGCACGAGGCCGCTCGCCCAGTCGCCCACCCAGCAGGCGCGGTAGCGCGCGGCGAGGATGCTCCGCTGGGCGCGCCAGCCCAAGACCGCGCTCATGGGCTGCCCCCCTTACGCTGGGCCTTCAGCGCGGCGAGCTGCTCCGCCGCCGTGCTCGGTGGCTTGGCAGCAGCTTTGTTGCCCGATGCCGCCGACGGGGCCGCCGGGACCGGCGGCGAGGCAACATGCTCGTTTTCTTCATTGATTGGTCGGTTAACCAACGGAGCAGGCCGCGCGAGAAACCCCGCCCGCTGCGGGTCTTGAAGGTGCGCTTTGGCCCAGGCCTCCGGGCTCCTCAGAGGCAGCCGGGTGAAGATCTGGCCGAAGCTCTCGGCCTTAAAGAAGGCCAAGGCGTCGTTGGGCGGGCCGAAGTACGCCACCCGCCCGGCGACCAGCACCAACAAGGCGTCGCACATCGGCAACGAGGCTGTTGCGTGTGTCGCGACCAAGACCGCGCGGCCTTGGCGGGCGAGGCGCCGCAGCAGGTCCATCAGCCGCGCCTCTAGGCCGGGGTCGAGGCCCGACGTCGGCTCGTCCAAGATCAGGAGCCCGGGCTCGGTGAGCAGCTCCAGGGCGACGCTCACCCGCTTCTGCTGCCCGCCGGAGAGCTTGTGGATCCGGACGTCGAGGCGATCCTCCAGGCCCACGTCTTTGGCCAAGGCGACCACCCGCGCCCCTCGGGCCGCCTCATCCAGCTCCGGGCGGCGGAGCTGCGCGGCGAAGTGAAGGGCCTGCCGGGGGGTCAAGGCGCGGTGGATCGCGTCCTGCTGGGGCACATAGCCCACGCCCTCCGCCCGGGGCGGCTGCCCGGCGAGGCTCACCTCTCCCGAGTCCGGGGCGCGCAGCCCCAGCAGACACCGGATGAGCGTGGACTTGCCCGCCCCAGACGGCCCGATGAGCCCACACAGCTCGCCGGGGTGAATCGACAGGCCGACGCCGTCGAGGATCGTGCTCCCGCCAGCCCGGGCGGTGAGGCCACGGGCCACGAGGGGGCCGCTCAGCGCTGGGAGGAGGCTCGTCGTCATAGGAGCGCCCTCAGTTTACCGGAGATCTCTCGCCGCGTGGCGCGCCGTCGTCGGGCCGGGAATCCGGTACACTGCCCGCCATGCGTGTGCTCCTCGTCCAGCATGGCCGACTCCCCTCCCCCTCACGCCCTGGCAGCGGCGGCGCCCAGCGCGCGGCCCACCACGCCGAGGCCCTGCGCGGCGCGGGGCACGAGGTCATCGTCCTCACCCGGGACCAAGACGACGAGGACGGCGGGCCGCTCACCTTCCGCAGCCCCCGGCACCTGCGGGAGCTCGCGGCGCGCCTGCGCCCCGACCGTGTCCTGTGTGTGCAGCCTGAAGAGGCCCCGGCCTTGGCGGGCCTCGCGCCCCTCTGTGTGGACCTCTACGCCCCCCGGCTCTTGGAGGCCGCGTTTCAGGGTGAGACGGCGGCGGAGGCCGTGCACACCATGCGGGCCCTGGCCGCCGCCGACCATGTGCTCTTCTCGAACCCCCGCCAGCGCCACTTCACCTTGGGTTTGATGGCCTTGGCCGGATGGGAC
>JBEAVX010000332.1:0-7245 GCA_041160755.1 Pseudomonadota bacterium | reverse complement strand
GGCGGAGCCCGGACCTGTCAAGTGGGCTTCGATCCCAAAGGGGGATCATGGGGAGGGGCCTGGCTCCGGTCGGCGGGCTCGGCGGGCTCGCTCCACAGCGTACGAGCGGCCTCCAACGCCGTTCGCACGTCTTGAGAGCGGGCGAGATCCGCCTCGACGAAGGCCAGGCCCTCCAGGAGCCACAGGGCGAGGCCGGGCTGGCTCAAGGCGTAGAAGACGTGCCGCCCGTCCCGACGATCGCGGACGATGTGGTGGCTCCGCAGCAGCGCGAGGTGCTGGGACACCCGCGAGTGGCTCACCTGGAGCACCTCCGCGAGGAAGTTGACGTCGTGCTCGCCCGCGCGCAGCTCCTCGACGATCCGCACGCGGTGCGGGTGGGCGAGGGCGCTGAGCAGCTCCGCGAGCTCTTGGGTCGCGACGATTCGTGCAGCCATGTTCTTATATTTGCATATATGAAGGCGAAGCGCCACCGCCGAGCGTGTCGGGCGTGACGATCAGCCGGTCTGGTTCGGCAGGTGGTCGAGCTTGAGGCCGAAGGGCAACAGCAGCGCGTTCAGGGCGGTGATCGCGTCGTGTTCAGCGTTCTTGGCGTCGTTGTGCTGCGCGGCGGCGCGCTCGAAGGCCTCTACGTCACCGCTGGACCACGCCTTAAACATCGCCTCGTAGGCGGCGGCGCGATCGGCCCAGGCCCCAGCGAGGGCGGCGTGGGGCTCCACCAGGGCGCCCTCGGCGAGGATCGCCTCGGCGTCGGCGGCGAGCTCCTTCGCCGGGGGCAAGATCGCCTGCTCAAAACGGCGCCCGAGGTCGTCCTCAGGCAACGGCGCGCGCTTGACGGCGGCGGCGAACTCCAAGAAGACCTGCGCCAACGCCGCGTTCTTACGAAGGGGCGCCACCATCGCGGCGCAGTACCGCTCCGCTTGAAGGCGGTCGTCGTCCCCCGCGCAGGCCGTGGCGACGGTGAGGGAGAGCCCCGCGAGGAGGCCCAGGAGATCGCGGCGGGAGAGGGGCGTTTGCATCGGCCCTCAAGCATAGCCAAACCCGCTGGGACCGGCCAGGGCGCGCGGCTTCGGGGGCGCAGGCCGCGGGGCGGCTTTCCCCCGAGCCCGGACTCGGGTAGCCTGTCCACGGCGAGCAGCCCCCGCTCGCCCCGCGCGGCTGGAGGCCCCCGTGAAGTCCCTGGAGCAGCTCCTCATCCAAGCCCGTTCGGCGGCCCGGGCGGCCTCAGCGCGTGTGCCTGGGCTGACCCCGCGCCCCACCCGCCTCGTGCTGCGGCTCAACGATCTGCACCTCGGCCCGAACCTGCTGCGGGCCACGGGCGCGCCGCTCAAAGAGAAGGAGTGGCGCGACACGATCGTGCGCTTCGAGCGTTGGCTCGGGCCCCTGCGCCTCACGATCGCCGGGGGGGAGCCCGCGCAGAGCGGCCTGCTCCCAGCGCTCGTGCGGTTCGGCAACCGCCTGGAGTGCCCCACCCACGTCGTCACCGGCGGGCCGATCTCGCCCGAGCAGGCCGAGGCGATGGTGGACTGGGGGCTCAGCGCGGTCACGGTGCTCGTCGGCGGCATCGACGAGGGCTCGCACCGCGCGGCCGTCGGCACCCGGCTGGACGAGGCCGTCTCGACGGTCGAGGCGTTCCGGGAGGCCCGGGCCAAACGAAAGCGGCCCCTGGGGCTCTACGTCTGCGTGCCCCTCACCGACGCGAACACCGGCGGGGCCGGGGCCGTCGCGGGCTGGGCGCGGCAGGCGGGCGCGGACGGCGTGTTGGCGACGGTGCTGCTCGGCGCCGAGCCGCCCAAAGGCGGCGTCGAGGCCGTCGAGGCCCTGGGGCGCGACAACCTCACCCCGGATCACCTGCGCCGCTGGCTTGGCGGGGAGAAGGCCCGGGTCGGCGGCGGGTTTCGCGCGGAGCTGCTCTCCGACGGCACCTTGATCGCGTCGTCCTGCGCCCGGCCCTTGGGCAACGTGCGGGACGCCGAGCCCGAGGCGCTCTGGACCGCCGGGGCGGCGACCCTCAAGGAGCTCCGGGATCACCCGCGCCCTTGGGATGAGGTCGAGCTCGTGCCCGAGCGACTGCGCTCCCGGCGGTAGGCCAAGCCCGGAGAAAGTTTGCCAAGGCCCACCTCGCACGCTAAAGGGCGAGCTTTCCTGCCTCCGGCGACGCACCCGCTCATGCTGCTGAACATCGACAAGATCCCCGACGAGGGGCTGAACATCACCTTCGACGACGTGGAGCCCTGGGTGATCCAGGCCGCCCAGGTCGGGCTCGAAGGCAAGGTTCTGCGCATCGACGGTGAGCTTGAGGTGCACCGAAAGGGGCCCCTCATCGAGGTGTCTGGAGCGCTGCACGCCGAGCTGTCGCGCCCCTGCGACCGCTGCAGCGAAGATCTCCCGTTCCGCCTCGGCGGGCCGGTCAACCTGTCTTATGTCCCCTTCGACGACGCGGCCCCCGAGGAGCGTGAGCTCCAAGAGCAGGATCTCGACGTCGGTTTCTACACCGGCTCAACGGTCGATCTCGCGGCGGTGGTGAGCGAGCACTTTGCGCTCTCCCTGCCCACGCGGTTAACCTGTGAGGCCGAAGGGTTCGCCCTGCCCGCGTGCGTCCGGCCCGCGTCGGCCAAGGCGTCCCAAACCCCAGACCCATTCCCTGTCGATTCACGCTTCGCGGTGCTCAAGCACCTCAAGCTGGAAAACTAGGATCCGGAGGCTGTTGTGGCTGTCCCGAAGAAGCGTACCTCGATCATGCGCAAGAACATGCGCCGCGCCCATGACTTCCTCGTCGCTACGGCGGCGGTGGAGGCTTGCCCCAACTGTGGTGAGCTCAAGCTCCGCCACCGCGTCTGCGAGGCCTGCGGCTCGTACCGTGGTCGCCAGGTCATCGAGATCCGCGAAGACTGAGCCTCCTGCGCCCAAGCCCTCCAATCGCGGCTCCGCTGCCCGTCGCCCTTGACGTGATGGGCGGCGATGACGCCCCAAGCACGCCGATGGCGGCAGCTCGTGGTGTCGTCGCGCCGCTCGCCCTGTTTGGGGGCGAGGCTTTGGTGCGTCCGCTGCTCGGGAGCGCGCCGCACGTTGTCCATCACGCCCCCGAGGTCGTGTTGATGGACGACGCGGCGACGGCCCCGCTGCGCGAGAAGCCCCAGTCGTCGATGCGCCTGGGCATGGAGGCCCTCGCCCGTGGCGAGGTGAGCGCCTTCGTCACCTGCGGGCACTCCGGCGCGGCCATGGCCGCCGCGGTGCATTGCCTGGGCCGATTTGACGGCGTTCATCGCCCGGCCTTGGTGAGCGCGTTGCCTCGGGCGGACGGCGGCGCGCTCGTCGTCCTCGATCTCGGCGCCAGCGTCGATTGCCGCCCAGACCAGCTCGCCACCTTCGCGCGGCTCGGCGAGGCCTACGCCCGGTGCGCCTTGGGCGTGGCGGCGCCCCGGGTGGGGCTCCTCTCCAACGGCGAGGAGCGCAGCAAAGGAAACGCCCAGGTGAAGGCGGCGTTGCCCCTGCTCGACGCCTTGCCGATCCGGTTCTTCGGGCCCGTCGAGCCCCACGACGCCTTCGCGGGCGCCGTGGACGTGCTCGTCTGCGACGGCTTCGTCGGCAACGTCCTGCTCAAGACCGCCGAGGCGATGTTGCGGCTGGGGACACGTCCTCGGCGCCAACCGCTGGGCGGCGCCATCCTGCTCGGGGTGCGCGGCGTCGTCGTGATCGGCCACGGGCGAGCCACCCCCGACGACATCCGGGCGGCGGTGCAGCTCGCCGAGAGCGTCGCGGCGAGCGGCTTGATCTCGACGCTGCGCGCGGCGTTTGAGCCCAGCGGATGAAGTCGTTCGACGTCTTGGCGCGCCGGGGCCTGGGCCTACGGCTCGTCGGGTTTGATGACGGGCCTTTTGAGCCCTCGCCCGGCGCGCGGGTGCCGGTGAGCGGCGTGGTCTGCCGCGACGTGCGCTTTGAGGGCATGGTCTTCACCTGGGCGACCCGGGACGGAGACGACGCCACGGAGGTGATCGCCGCCGCGCTCTCCGGCAGCCGCTTTCACGCCCAGGTTCATGGGGTGCTCCTCGACGGCCTCACCCTCGGCGGCCTCAACGTCATCGACCTGCAGGCCCTCGCCGAGCGCCTCGACCGCCCCTGCGTCGCCGTGATGCGCCGCCCGCCGAATCTTGACACCTTTCGCCGCGCGCTCACCCGGCTCCCCGACGCGCCGGACCGCCTCGCGCGCCTCGCTCGCGCGGGGCCGGTGCACCAAGAGGGCGGCTTCGTGTTCCAGGTCGTCGGCGAGGCCCCCGCCGCCGTGGCCCGCGCCTTGGCCCAGGTGACCGACCGTGGCCAAGTCCCCGAGCCGCTGCGCCTCGCCCACCTCATCAACGGCGCCATGATCCGAGGGGAGAGCGGCCGACGCGCGTGAGGGGCGTGGCCTGAGATGGGCCTTGCCAGGAGACGTGCGCACGATAAACAGGGTCAGCGAACCAACCCTGCTCTGGTGGAGGCCGCGTGGCCGAGAAAGACCCAATCGTCGAGAAGGTGACGGATCTGATCGCGGAGTACCTCGGCGTAGACCGTGAAGAGGTCGTCCCCCGCGCCGCGTTCATCGACGACCTGAGCGCGGACTCCCTCGACATCGTTGAGCTGGTCATGGCGCTTGAGAAAGAGTTCAACGTCGAGATCTCCGACGAAGACGCCGAGCGGATCAGCACCGTTCAAGACGCCATCGACTACGTTCGCGGCCACTCGAAGTAGTCGCCTCGCCGGTGTACGCGCGGTCGGGCCCGCCGCCCCGGTGGCGAGCGGGGCCCATCGGCGCTATACCGGGTGATGTGCTTCAACGGACGTCGTCGTGAGCTGCTGCCCAACGGTGTGTGCGCGTGACGTTTACGGGTCGGAGACCGCATGCGTCGTGTGGTAGTCACGGGGTTAGGGGCCCTGAGCCCTTGTGGCTTAAACCTCAGCGCGAACTGGACCTCGATGGTCGAGGGGCGCAGCGGCATCGGGCTCATCACGCGCTTTGACGCCTCGGGTTGGCCCGTGCGTGTCGCCGGAGAGGTGAAGGGGTTCGACGCGGAGCAGGCCGTCGGCAAGAAGGAGGCCCGCCGCATGGACCGCTTCTGCCAGCTCGCCATCGCGGCGGCCGACGAGGCGGTGCAGCACGCCGGGCTGGACGTGAACCAGCTCGATCCCGAGCGCCTCGGCGTCTACGTCGGCACGGGCATCGGCGGCATCGAGGAGATCTTCGCCGGGCACGCCGACTTTGTGGCCCAGGGCTGGAAGGGGCTCTCGCCGTTCTTCATCCCCAAGGCGCTCACGAACCTCGCCGCCGGGCACATCGCCATGCGCCACAACGCCCAAGGCCCGAGCCTGTGCGTCTCGACGGCCTGCGCCTCGGGCAACCACAGCTTAGGCGAGGCCTGGCGCACCATTCGCCAAGGCGACGCCGACGTGATCCTCGCCGGGGGCGCCGAGGCGGCGATCACCCCCACGGCCTTCGCGGGCTTCATGGTGATGAAGGCGCTCTCCAAGTTCAACGACGACCCGGCCCGGGCCTCGCGCCCCTTCGACGCCGAGCGTGACGGCTTCGTGATGGGCGAAGGCGCGGCGGTGCTGGTCTTGGAGGCCCTGGAGCACGCCGAGGCCCGCGGCGCGACGATCTACGGCGAGATCTTGGGCTACGGCCTCACCAACGACGCCCACCACCTCACCGCCCCGGCGCCGGGCGGGCGCGGCGCGGCGGGCTGTATGCGCATGGCCCTGCGCAGCGCCAGGCTCAACCCCTCCGACGTGGACTACATCAACGCCCACGGCACCTCGACGCCGCAGAACGACAGCACCGAGACGACGGCGATCCATGCCGTGTTTGGGGATCACGCCGACAGCCTGATGGTGTCGTCCACCAAGTCGGTCACCGGGCACCTCCTGGGCGCCGCCGGGGGGATCGAGGCCGTGGCCACGGTGCTCGCGCTGCACCACGGGGTGGTGCCCCCCACCGCCACCTGGGAGTCCCGCGACCCCGAGTGTGATCTCGACTACGTCCCCAAGACCGCCCGAGAGGTGCCGATTCGCCGCGCGATCAGCAACTCCTTCGGGTTTGGCGGCACCAACGCCTCGGTGGTCTTCGGTCGCTTCGAGTCCTGAGCCCTGCGGACACGCGCCGGGTTCGCTTCGCCGGGTTACGTCGCTCCGCCCACCCCGCGCGCAGGAGACCCCATGCGGCTCGCCATCGGCGCAGACCACGCTGGCTTCGCCCTCAAGGCCCAGATCCTCGCGCACCTGCGCGGGCTCGGCCACGACGTCACCGATCACGGCACCCTCGTCGCCGAGCGCTGTGATTACCCCGACCTCGCCGTCGCCGTCGCCCGGGCCGTCGCCTCCCGCGAGGCCGAGCTCGGCTTTCTGTGCTGCGGCACCGGCCAAGGCATGGCGATGACCGCCAACCGCGTGCCCGGCGTGCGCGCGGCGGTGTGCTCCGACACCTTCTCGGCCCGGGCCACCCGCCAACACAACGACGCGAACGTGCTCTGCCTCGGCGAGCGGGTGCTGGGCGTGGGGCTGGCCTTGGAGCTGGTCGACGCCTTCCTCTCCGCGAGCTTTGAGGGCGGGCGCCACGCCGATCGAGTCCAGAAGATCACCGCCTTGGAGCCGCTCGGCCACACCGCCTGAGCGAAGGAGCGCACGATGTCCGACTTCAGCCACCTCGCGAAGGCCGATCCCGCTGTCTACGAGGCGATCCTCGGCGAGATCCGCCGCCAAGCCCACGACATGGAGTTCATCGCGTCCGAGAACTACGCCTCCAAGGCCGTCATGGAGGCGATGGGCTCGCCGCTCACGAACAAGTACGCCGAGGGCCTGCCCAAGTTCCGCTACTACGGCGGCTGCGACTTCGTGGACCAGGTCGAGATCATCGCCCGTGACCGCGCCAAGCAGCTCTTTGGCTCGATCGGCGCCAACGTGCAGCCGCACTCCGGCGCCCAGGCCAACGCCGCGGTGTTCCTCGCCGCGCTCAAGCCCGGCGACACGATCCTGGGCCTCGACCTGAGCCACGGCGGGCACCTCACCCACGGCTCGCCGGTGAACTCCTCGGGGCTCACCTACAAGGCGTTGCACTACGGCCTCGACCCGGCCACGGGCCGCATCGACATGAACCAGGTCCGCGAGCTGGCCCTGGCCCATCGCCCCAAGATGATCATCACCGGGGCGAGCGCGTACCCCCGGGCTTGGGACTGGGCGGGCTTTCGGGCCATCGCCGATGAGGTCGGCGCCGTGATG
>JBEAVX010000285.1:0-6458 GCA_041160755.1 Pseudomonadota bacterium | reverse complement strand
ACCTAGACGCCCGCATCGACGCCCGGGTGCTCCAGATGGTCGAGCAGGGCTACGTCGCCGAGGTCGAGGGCCTGCTGGGCCGAGGCCTAAGCCGCGAGCTCAAGCCGATGCGATCCTTGGGGTATCGCTGGATGTGCGCCTTGGTCGCCGGAGAGATCTCCTTGGCCGAGGCCATCGAGGGCACCCAGCGCGACACCCGGCGCTTCGCGAAGAAGCAGCGCCAGATGTTGCGGTCCATCGGCGGCTTTGAGCTTGTGAGCGCCGATGATCTCGACGCCGTGCTCCAGGTCGCTGAAGAGACCTTCGGCCCACCGTGAATGTTCTGTCCCCGCCAACCGTAGCGCGCCGCTGGGCTGAAGCTCGCCATCTGGAGGTCGCCTGCTCCGCCGCGCCGCCTTTGCCCTGATGTTCCTGACCGCGGGCTGCGGCGGTGAGGGGCTCGTGCTGCGCGCTGGCGAGGGGGTGACGGCCCTGCGCCTCGGCGCCGAGCGCGGCGAGGTGAGCGTGATCGGCGGCGCGGCCGTAGACACGCCGACCTTACGCTGGGAGGTGCGCGGCCTCTCCTCAAGCGCCCAGGTCCTCTCCACCGAGCGTGACGGCGTCTGGGAGGTGCAGCTCGACTGCGCCGGAGGCCTCGGCTGTGAGGTCGTCGCCGTGGTGGAGCTGCCCCCTGGCCTCGACGTGGACATCTCCGTTCACGCCGGAGAGCTCTCCCTGCGCGGCCGGTTTGGGGTCGTGGACGCCTCCTTCGGACAGGGCGACGTGGTGGGGCGCCTCGCCGCCCGCCGCGTCTCGATGGCGCTCGGCAGCGGCGACGTCGACCTCGGCCTCTCCGAGCCCCCCGAGGCGCTGACCGTGACCTTGGGCCTGGGCGACCTCTCCTTGAGCGTGCCCAGCCAAGGCTATGACCTCGACCTCGATCTCCCCAAAGAGCGCGCCGTCGTCGAGGGGCTCACCCTAGACCCCGCCGGTCCCCGCCTCCGGGCGCTCACCGCGAATGGGTCGGTCAGGATCCGGGGCACGGCCCGCGACACGTCCACCGCCGCGCGTTAGGACGGCCCCCGGAGCCACCCCATGGACCTGATCCTCGACTTCGAGCGGCCGCTGATGGAGCTGCGCCGCCGCATAGAGTCTCTGAAGACCCTCCAGGCGGAGGAGGGCCTCGATCTGAGCGCGAGCATCGAGCAGCTCGATCTTCAGGCCCGACGCCTTCAGGGGCAGATGCTGCGCGACCTCAGCCCGTGGCAGCGCACGCTGCTCTCGCGCCATCCCCAGCGGCCCTACTCCTTGGACTGGATCAGCCGCCTGTTCACCGACTGGCGTGAGCTGCACGGCGACCGCGCGGGCCACGACGACGCGGCGATCGTCGGCGGCTTCGCCCGCTACAAGGGCCGCCCCGTCGCGGTCTTGGGCCACCAGAAGGGCCGCAACACCAAAGAGAGCCTCAAGCGCAACTTCGGCATGCCCCGCCCCGAGGGTTACCGCAAGGCGCTGCGCCTGATGGGCCTCGCCGCCCGTTTTGGCCGCCCGATCATCACGCTCATCGACACCCCCGGGGCCTACCCCGGCGTAGACGCCGAGGCGCGTGGCCAGGCCGAGGCCATCGCCCGGAACATCATGGAGATGTCGACCTACCAGGTGCCGGTGATCTGTGTGGTCATCGGCGAGGGCGGCTCCGGCGGCGCCTTGGCGCTCGGCGTCGGAAACCGCACCTTGATGCTGGAGAACTCGACGTACTCCGTCATCTCCCCCGAGGGCTGCGCGGCGATCCTCTGGCGCGACCGCGCTGAAGGCCCCCGGGCGGCCGAGGCCCTGCGCATCACCGCGAAGGACTGCCTGCACCTCGGCGTGGCCGATGAGGTCGTCACCGAGCCCGGCAGCGGCGCCCACCGCGACCCAGACGGCACGGCGGCGGCCCTCGACGCGGCGTTGGAGCGCCATCTTGGTGAGCTGAGCCAGCTCGACGGCCCGGCGCTCCGCGAGGACCGCTACGCCCGATACCGCAAGCTCGGCGTGGTCTTGGAGGAGGCCGAGCGCCTCGCGGCGATGCGCGCCAAGCTCGCCGAGCAGGCCGCGCGAGAGGAAGCCGGATGAGCGACGTCTTGGTCGTGGCGCCCGGCGCGGCGCTGCGTGGTCACGCGCAGGTGCCCGGCGACAAGTCCATCTCCCACCGGGCGCTCTTGTTCAACGCCTTCGCGCAGGGCCGGGCGAAGGTGACCGGGCTCCTCGACGCCGACGACGTGCGCTCCACGGCCTCCTGCCTGCGCGCGCTCGGCGCCGAGATCAGCGAAGGGGGAGGGGAGGTCGTCGGCGTCGCCGGTCGTTTTGCCGAGCCCCAAGATGTGCTTGACTGCGGCAACTCCGGCACGACGATGCGCCTGCTCACGGGCCTGCTCGCCGGGCAGCCGCTCCACGCCGTGCTCACCGGCGACGCCACCCTGCGCCGCCGCCCGATGCGCCGGGTGAGCGCGCCCTTGCGCCTGATGGGCGCCCAGATCGACGGCCGCGACCAAGGCGAGCGCGCGCCGCTCTCGATCCGCGGCCAGCGCCCGCTGCGCGGCCTCACCTACGACTCGCCCGTGGCTTCAGCCCAGGTGAAGACCGCGCTCATCCTCGCGGCGATGCAGTCCGAGGGTGAGCTGGTCTTCTCCGAGCCGTTTGTCTCTCGCGACCACACCGAGCGGCTCTTGGGCGCGATGGGCGTGGTGATTCACCGCGACGGCGCCCGCCTCGTGGTCCCTGGCGGTCAGGTGCCCCGGGCTGTGGATGTCGTGGTGCCCGGCGACATCTCCTCCGCCGCGTTTTTCCTCGTCGCGGCGTCGATCTGTGAGGGCTCTGAGCTGGTCCTGGAGGGCGTTGGCCTCAACCCCACCCGCGATGGTGTTCTGGAGGCCCTCGACGCCATGGGCGCGGACGTGCGCCGGGAGAACGAGCGCGTCGTCTCCGGCGAGCCCGTGGGCGACCTGCGGGTGCGCGCCGCGAACCTTCGTGGGGTGACGATCGGCGGCGGGCTCATCCCCCGGCTCATCGATGAGCTGCCCGTGCTCGCCGTCGCCGCCGCCTTCGCTGAAGGCGAGACGATCATCCGAGACGCCCAAGAGCTGCGGGTGAAGGAGTCCGACCGCGTCGCCACGACCGTCGGGCTCTTGCGCGCGTTTGGGGTCGAGGCTGAAGAGCGCCCGGACGGCCTGCGGGTCGTCGGTCGCGGCCGCGCCGGGCTCCAGGCGGCGTCCGTCGCCACCCAAGGCGACCACCGCGTCGGCATGGCGGCGGCGGTCTTGGCCTTGGCCTTGCCCGCGGGGCTTGGCCCCTCGACGGTGCTCGACGCGGGCTGTATCCGCACATCGTTCCCCAGCTTCCCCGCCTTGCTGGAGCGTCTCCGTGCCCGTTGAGGCCATCGCCATCGCCATCGACGGCCCCGCGTCGTCGGGCAAAGGCACCGTCGCCCGCCTCGTCGCTGAGGCGCTCGGCTTCTCTTATGTCGCCACCGGCGCGATGTACCGCTGCGTGGCCCTCGCCGCCGCGCGCCTCGGCGTGCCGTGGTCCGAGGGCCCGGCCTTGGCCGCGCTCATCCCGTCGCTTCATTTTGAGCTGCGGTTTGAGCAGGGCCGTCTGGCGGTGCGGGTGAACGGAGAGGACGTCAGCGACGCGATCCGCGCCGAGACCATCAGCCTCGGAGCCTCCGCCGTCGCCACCTTGCCCGAGGTGCGCACGGCGCTCTTGGAGGGCCAGCGCGCCTTGGCCCGGCGGGGTGGGGTCGTCATGGACGGCCGCGACATCGGCACGGTGGTGCTGCCGGACGCCGCGCTCAAGGTCTACCTCGACGCCGACGTGAACGAGCGCGCGCGCCGTCGCCAGGCCGAGCTCGCCGCGAAGGGCCAAGACCTCACCGTCGAGGCCGTGCGTGAGGACCTGCGCGCCCGGGACGCCCAAGACATGCAGCGGGCGACCGCGCCCCTCCGCCAAGCCGAGGACGCGGTGTTCTTGGACTCGACGGGGCACACGCCTCAACAGCTCGCCCAAGAGATCGTCCGGCTCGCCCAAGCCCGCGGCGCTTGACGGGATCCAGGCGCAGGGCTAAGGGTTCGCGCCCCTTTTGGGGTCTCGCCGACGTACATCCGCCCCTCGATTCTCCGAGGCGCGAGTGGCCAAGCCCGGCATCTTGCCTCGGCGCACCTTCCACATCCCCCCAGCCCCGCAGGCCTCTCCTTCGGGTAGGAATTCCATGAGCCAGATCGATCTCGACGCCAACCTCTCCGACCTCTCCCGCGACGACTTCAAAGACTTCTTCGACGGCTTCCTTGGCGAAGGAAACGTCCGTGAGCAGAGCGTCGTCAAGGGCACCGTCATCGACATCATCGGTGACTGGGTGATGGTTGACGTCGGCTACAAGGCCGAGGGCCGCATCTCCGCCGCCGAGTTCAAGGATGCCGACGGCAACCTGCTCATCCACCCCGGTGACGAGGTCCACGTCTTCCTCGACTCGATGGATGAAGAGAACGGCGAGCTCCGCCTCTCCAAAGAGAAGGCCGACCAGATGAAGGCCTGGGACGAGGTCGCCAAGGCTGTTGAAGCCGACGCCACCGTCACCGGCAACATCGTCGCCCGCGTCAAGGGCGGCCTGTCCGTCTACATCGGCGTCAAGGCGTTCTTGCCCGGCTCCCAGGTCGACCTGCGCCCGGTGAAGAACCTCGACAAGCTCATCGGCGAGACCTACGACTTCAAGATCATCAAGTTCAACAAGAAGCGCGGCAACATCGTCCTGTCCCGCCGCGTCCTGCTTGAGAAGGATCGTGAGGCCAAGCGCAGGAAGACCATCGAGACGCTGAAGCCCGGCGTCATCATGACCGGCGTGATCAAGAACATCACGGACTACGGCGCCTTCGTCGATCTCGGCGGCATCGACGGCCTCCTGCACATCACGGACATGTCCTACGGGCGCATCCAGCACCCGTCCGAGATGTTCGAGGTCAGCCAGAGCATCGAGGTCAAGGTCCTCAAGTTCGACCCCGACAGCCAGCGCGTCTCCTTGGGCTACAAGCAGATCCGCCCCGACCCCTGGGAGGAGGCCGACTACAAGTACCCCGTGGGCGCCATCGTCCGCGGCAAGGTGGTCAGCATCCCCGACTACGGCGCCTTCGTCGAGCTCGAGGACGGCATCGAGGGCTTGGTCCACATCTCCGAGATGACCTGGAACAAGCGCATCAAGCACCCCTCCAAGCTCGTCAACATCGGCGACATCGTCGAGGCCAAGGTCCTTGGCATCGACATGGAGAACAAGCGCATCTCCCTCGGCATGCGCCAGCTTGAGGAGAACCCCTGGGACCGCGTTGAGGAGCTGTACCCCGTCGGCACGATCGTGAACGGCAAGGTGCGGAACATCACCGACTTCGGCATCTTCGTGGGCATCGAGGACGGCATCGACGGCCTCGTGCACATCAGCGACCTCTCCTGGGGCCAGCGCATCCGCCACCCCGGCGAGAAGTACAAGAAGGGCGACGACGTCGAGGCCCGCGTGCTCAACATCGACAAGCACAACGAGCGCTTCTCCTTGGGCATGAAGCAGCTCTCCGAGGATCCTTGGCTGTCCGTTCAGGGCCGCTACTTCCTCGGCCAGGTCATCGAGGGCACCGTCGTCCACAAGGCTGACTTCGGCGTGTTCGTTGAGCTGGAGGACGGCGTCGAGGGCCTCGTTCACGTCTCCGAGCTGAACAACAGCGCCGGCGAGTGGGGCGAGCAGTACAAAGAGGGCACGAAGATCCAGGCGATCATCCTCGCGATCGACCCCCGCGACCGCAAGATCTCGCTCAGCGAGAAGGCGGCCGAAGAGGGTGGCAGCGACGACAACCGCCAAGGCGGCCAGGCCTACACCCGTCAGCCGAGCTCCTCCACCGCGCGCCTCGGCGACATCATGGGCGACATCGCCCGCAACATGTCTCGCAACGACGAGTGATCGTCTCCCTCCTCTGAGGGCCTGATGGGGGGCGTCCATTTGACCTGGGCGCCCCCCATCGCTTATGGATCGTGTCGCTCGCGGCGTGCGTGAGCGTGGAGGCTCTGACCGTGACCCCCAAGAACATCGTGCTTGGCCTTCTGCTCGTCATCACCCTCGGCGTCTCGGCCTTGTTCTGGTTTCAGAACCAGGCCCAGACGGCGATCCTCTCGTTGAACCTCTACTTCGCCGCGTGGACGTTCAGCGGCCCGATCCCCGTCGCGACCCTGATGTTGGGCGCGGCGGGGGCGGGGCTGCTCACCGGGCTCGTGCTCGGCGGCGCCTCGGGGCTCGCGAACGGCCGCAAGGTGCGCAGCTTAGAGCGTGAGCTGGCGCTCGGCGGCCGCCGCGACGGCCCCGGCGCGTGGGGAGCCTGAGCTTTGGGCAAGATGTCTGAGATTGGGCTCGTCGTCGGGGGGGTGTTCGTCGGCGTCGCGCTCACCTTCGCGGCCTGCGGCGAGGCCGA
>JBEAVX010000246.1:0-6344 GCA_041160755.1 Pseudomonadota bacterium | reverse complement strand
ACGTCACCCTGAGCCCGACGGGGCGGCAGCTCGCCCAAGCTGTCACGCCGCCGCCGAACGCCAGCCCCGAGATGGCCGAGACCATGAAGATGGCCGAGCAGGCCACGCAGAACGGGAGCCTGCCCTTGCCAGCGGAGGCCATCGGCCTCGGCGCGCAGTGGACGGTGGTGAGCCTCACCCAGGTCAACGCCCTGGAGCTGCTCATGACCCAGACGGCCACCCTGGAGTCCGTGGAGGGCGACGTCGCGACGGTGCGTTTCACCGTCACCCAAGACCTCGTGCGCGGTGACGGCGCGACGATGGGCCTTCCGCCGGGCTCGTCCCTGGAGTTCACCCAGTTTCGCGGCGAAGGCGCGGGGCACTACAAGGTGGACCTCTCCCAGCCCTTCGTCTTCTCCGGCGAGGCCCTCGTGGGCTTGCAGGCGGGCTTTGACGTGAGCGTGAACGGCGAGACCCAGCGCTTCTCGATGACGATGCGCACCCAGACGACGACGACCTCGATCACGCCCTGAGCCCCTGGGTGTGCGCAGAGGGTGACGCGGAGGCGAAGACGCGCTAAGAGCGGCGCCCCCTGGAGGCACCCGTGGGCAGCATCCTTCTCCTCGAAGATGGTCGCTCCTTTGAAGGCGAGGCGTTCGGCGCGCGCGGCACCCGCGTCGGTGAGGTCGTCTTCAACACGGCGATGACCGGCTATCAGGAGGCGCTCACCGATCCCTCCTACGCCGAGCAGATCGTCGTGATGACCTCGCCTCACATCGGCAACACCGGCGTGAACAGCGAGGATCCCGAGAGTGAGCGAGTCTGGGTGAGCGGCTTCGTCGCCCGCCAGTTCTCCCGCGTTCATTCGAACCACCGCGCGGAGCTCGGCCTCGGCCCGCACCTTCGCGCCCAGAACGTCCCGGCGCTGCACGGCATCGACACCCGGGCGCTCGTGCGGCACATCCGCGACAAAGGCGCGATGAAGGGCGTGATCTCCACCGACGGCACCCCGGCGGCGGAGCTGTGGAGCCTCCTGGAGCGCTGGCCGGGCATGGCCGGCCGGGCCTTGGCGCAGGAGGTCTGCACGAAGGAGCCCTACGTCTACGCCGCGCCGGACAGCCCGACGCTGCGGGTGAACGTCGTCGATGGCGGCGTCAAACGCAACATCCTGCGCCTGCTCGCCTCGACGGGCGCGCGGGTGGTGGTGAAGCCGATCACCGCCACGGCTGAAGAGTGGGCTGAAGACGCCGATCTGGTCTTCTTCGGCAACGGCCCCGGCGACCCGGCGGCGCTCACCGGCCCCGTCGAGCAGGCCCGCCGCCTCTTGGGCACCAAGCCCATCGCCGGGATCTGCCTCGGCCATCAGCTCTTGGGCCTCGCCATCGGCGCGCGCACCTTCAAGCTGCCCTTTGGCCATCGCGGCGCGAACCACCCCGTCAAAGACATCGAGACGGGCCGGGTCGAGATCACGAGCCAGAACCACGGCTTCTGCGTAGACGGCGCCCAGATCGAGGCGCTCGGTGGGCGAATCACCCACGTTCACCTCAACGACGGCACCTTGGCCGGGTTCGCGCACGACCGCTACCGCCTCGCCGCCGTGCAGTTCCACCCCGAGGCCGCCCCTGGCCCCCGGGACAGCCGCCACCTCATCCTTCAGCGTTTCCTCGCGCTCGCCTCCTGAGCCGAAGCCGGAGCCACGCTTATGCCGCGTCGGACTGACCTCAAGACCATCCTGGTCATTGGCTCTGGGCCGATCGTCATCGGTCAGGCCTGCGAGTTTGACTACTCCGGCACTCAGGCGTGTAAGGCCCTGAGAAAGCTCGGCTATCGGGTGGTTCTGCTCAACTCGAACCCCGCGTCGATCATGACCGATCCCGACGTCGCCGACGCGACGTACATCGAGCCGATCACCGCGGCCTTCGCCATCCAGGTCATCGAGCGGGAGCGCCCCGACGCGATCTTGCCGACGGTGGGCGGGCAGACGGCGCTGAACCTCGCGATGGAGCTTCACCGCGACGGTGTGCTGGAGAAGTACGGTGTCGAGCTCATCGGCGCCCGGCCCGAGGCCATCGACGTCGCTGAAGACCGCGAGCTGTTCAAAAAACGCATGATTGAGGTCGGCCTGCCGGTGCCGCCGTCGGGCGTCGCGCACACCATCGCCGAGGCCGAGGCGCTGCTCGATCTGGTCGGTCTGCCCGCGATCATCCGCCCCTCGTTCACCTTGGGCGGCGAAGGCGGCGGCGTCGCCTACAACCGCGACGAGTTCACCCAGATCGTCACCCAAGGCATCGAGCGCAGCCCCATCGGCCAGATCCTCATCGAGAAGAGCCTGCTCGGCTGGAAAGAGTTCGAGATGGAGGTGATGCGCGATCTCGCCGACAACGTGATCATCATCTGCTCGATCGAGAACTTCGACCCCATGGGCGTTCACACCGGGGACTCGATCACCGTCGCCCCGGCCCAGACCTTGACCGACCGTGAGCTGCAGGTGCTCCGGGACATGTCGATCCTGGTGATGCGCGCTGTGGGCGTCGAGACCGGCGGCTCCAACGTGCAGTTCGCGGTGAACCCCGAGAACGGCGACGTCTCGGTCATCGAGATGAACCCCCGGGTGAGCCGCTCCTCCGCCTTGGCGTCCAAAGCGACGGGCTTCCCCATCGCCAAGATCGCCGCGCAGCTCGCCGTGGGCCTCACGCTGGATGAGATCACGAACGACATCACCCAGAAGACGCCCGCGAGCTTCGAGCCCACCCTCGACTACACCGTGGTCAAGATCCCCCGCTGGAACTTCGAGAAGTTCCCCGGCAGCGACCGCACCTTGGGCACCCGCATGAAGTCCGTGGGGGAGGTGATGGGCCTGGGGCGCACCTTCAAGGAGGCCCTGCTCAAGGCGATCTCGTCCTTGGAGGGCGGCTACACCGACTCCAGCGGCATGGACGAGCAGATCCTCCGTGAGCGCCTCGCCATCCCCACCCCGGCGCGGCTCTCGGCGATCTTTGAGGCCCTGCGCCGGGGCATGGACCCCTCCGACGTTCACCAGCTCACCCGCATCGACCGCTGGTTTCTGAACGAGATGGACGAGCTCGTCGCCGCTGAGCACAGCTTGGACGGGCGTTTCCTCTCTTCGGTTTCCCCCGAGGAGCTGCGCCGGGCCAAACGCCTGGGCATGCCCGACACCCACCTCGCCCAGATCCTCGGCACCAGCGAGGAGCAGGTCGCCGCCCGCCGCGTCGCCGATGGCGTCGTGCCCGCCTACAAGCGCGTAGACACCTGCGCCGCGGAGTTTGAGAGCAACACGCCCTACCTCTACTCCTCCTACGAGGACGAAGACGAGGCCGGTGAAGAGACCCGCGACCGGGTGATCATCCTCGGCAACGGCCCCAACCGCATCGGCCAGGGCCTGGAGTTTGACTACTGCTGCTGCCACGCCGCCTACGCCGTGCGGGAGGCCGGGCTCGTCAGCGTGATGGTCAACTGCAACCCCGAGACCGTGTCCACGGACTACGACACCTCGGACAAGCTCTACTTTGAGCCGGTCACCGTCGAGCATGTGCGTGGGGTGACCGACCGCGAGCGCCCCCGGGGCGTGATCTTGCAGTTCGGCGGGCAGACGCCGCTCAAGCTCAGCCACCGCATCGGCCCGATCTTGGGCACCAGCGCCGACGCCATCGACCTCTGTGAGGACCGCGAGCGGTTCAACAAGCTGATGACCCAGCTCAACATCCGCCAGCCTGAAGGCGCGATGGTGCACACCCGCGAGGAGGCCTTCGCCGCCGCCGCGCGCCTGGGCTTCCCACTCCTCGTTCGCCCGAGCTACGTGCTCGGCGGCCGCGCCATGCAGATCTGCTACACCGCAGACGATTTTGGCAACGCCTTGGACGAGGCGCTCCAGGTGAGCGAGTCGCACCCCGTCTTGATGGACCGCTTCTTGGAGCAGGCCGTCGAGTACGACGTAGACGCCCTCTGCGACGGCGACGACGTGTACATCGCCGGGGTGATGGAGCACATCGAGGAGGCCGGCATTCACTCCGGCGACTCGGCGTGCGTGATGCCGCCCACGACCCTCACACCCGCCCTGCGGGTGGCGATGGAGGACGCGGTCACCCGCATCGCCCGGCGCCTGCGGGTCATCGGCCTGGTGAACGTGCAGCTTGCGGTGAAAGACGGCGAGCTGTTCGTGATCGAGGTCAACCCCCGCGCCTCGCGCACCGTGCCCTACGTCGCCAAAGCGACGGGCCTGCCCTTGGCGGCCTTGGCGACGCGGCTGTGCTTGGGCGCGCGCCTCGCGGATCTCAAGCTCCCGGTGCAGGATCTCGGCGGCAACTTCTTCACCAAGGCCCCGGTCTTCCCCTGGCGGCGCTTTGAGGTGAAGGACGTCATGCTCGGGCCCGAGATGCACTCCACCGGCGAGGTGATGGGCGTCGGGCGCAGCTTCGGCGAGGCCTACGCGAAGGCGCTCATCGCCGCCGGGATGCGCCTGCCCACCGAGGGCGGGGTGTTCCTCTCCCTGCGCGACGACGACAAACACGCCTTGGCGGAGCTCGCCGGGCCGCTTCATGAGCTCGGCTTCAAGCTCTTGGCCACGGGCGGCACCTGCGCGGCGCTGCGGGCCTTGGGCTTCCCCGTCGAGATGGTCTACAAGGTGAAGGAGGGCCGCCCGGACATCGTGGACCATGTACGCAACGGCCGTGTGCAGATCATGATCAACACGCCCCAAGGCAAGAAGGGGCTGTGGGACGAGGCGTCGATGCGGCTCGCGGGGCTTCGCTTCGGGGTGCCGTGCACGACGACGCTGCGGGCCGGTCGGGCGATCGTCGAGGCGATCCGCGCCCTGCGCGCCGGAGAGCTGCGGGCGGTGCGGCTGCAAGACCTCTCCCGGGCCCCCTGAGCCGCTGCGGCGTCCTCAAACCGGCGGGCGGCAGAACGCCACGGTGAGCGGCGCTTGACGGCTGGGCCTCGTCGGGATTAGTAAGTGTGCGCTCACTTACTTAAACCCGAGGTCCCGTGGCGCGTCCCCAGCAGATCGCCGATGACCAGCTCCTCCAGGTCGCCCGAGAGGTGTTCTTGGAGCATGGCCCCAACGTCTCCACCACGCTCATCGCCGAGCGGGCGGGGGTGAGCCAAGCGACGCTGTTCAAGCGGTTCGGCAACAAGTCGAGCCTGATGCTCGCGGCCTTGATGCCGTCGGGTCGGCCGCCGTTCTTGGCCGTGTTGCAGGCCGGGCCCACGGACGCGCCTCTGGAGACCCAGCTCACCGCGCTCTTGCACGAGATGCTGCGGTTCTTCCACCAGATGGTGCCCTGTATGGCCACGCTCCGGGCGAGCGAGGTCAACGTCCACGAGCTGATGAGCCAGTTCGACGTGCCGCCGCCCGTCGCCGCGCAACAGGCCTGGGCGGGGTGGCTAAGTCGCGGGGTGACCCTGGGGCTCTTGCGGCCCTGTGAGGTTCACACCGTCGCCACGGCGATCCTCGGCGCCGCCCAGACCCGGGCCTTTCTGAATCACCTCGTCGGCGCCTCGATGCCTGGAGCGGGCGACGACGAGGCGTATGTCGCTGGTCTTGTAGACCTTCTCGTCTCTGGCCTCGCGCCGAAGGAGTCGCGCTGATGTTGTCGCTGTCGTTGTTCCTGATCTCGGGCTTGGGCGGCCTCGCCAGCGCCCAAGACCTGCCCGACGGCTGGAGCGTGCCCTCGCCGGGGCCGATCTCCAGCGCGCCGTGGTGGACGAGCTTTGACGACCCCACCCTGAGCGCGCTCATGGAGGAGGGCCTCGCCCAGAACGGCGATCTGGTGGCGTTCAACGCCCGGGTCGAGCAGTCCGAGGCGCTGGCCCGGCAGTCCCTCGCCGGGGTGCTGCCCAGCCTGAGCGTGGACGTGTCCACCTCGACCGCGCCGCTCGACAGCCTCGGCTTCACCTTCGGGCTCGACCTCACCGCCCAGCCTGACGCCCCCGAGGTCTACCACTCGGGCACGGGCTACCTTCGGGCGAACGTGCCCGTGGACCTCTGGGGCAAGTCCACCCAGACCTGGATCGCCAGCCGCCACGACGCGGCGGGCATGGCCGGAGATCGGGACGCCCAGCTCATCGCGCTCGCCACCCGCATCGGTCAGGCGTGGGTAGACCTGGAGCTGGCGCGGGAGCGCCTCGCCTTGGTGGAGGAGCAGGTCGCGGCGAACGAAGAGCTGTTGAACATCGTTCAACGCCGCTACGACGAGGGCCTGATCACGAGCCTCGACCTGCTCCAGCAGCAGCGTCAGGTGGCGACGGTGCGCGCCCAGCTCCCGGCGGCCAACGCGAACGTGCGCGTGGCGACCTTGCAGCTCAACACGCTCTTGGGCCGCCCCGGCGCGACGACGGTGCCCGAG
>JBEAVX010000571.1:0-10110 GCA_041160755.1 Pseudomonadota bacterium | reverse complement strand
CTCTAACATGGGGTACAGACGGTCGAGGCTCGCGGTCCTCGGGCCAAAACGCAGCAGATCGTAGCCGTCGAAGAGGCCATCCGGGCGCCGCGCCGAGGCCAGGGTGTGGTCGAGCCAGTCGCGGCCGAGCGTGCAGAGCGCGATGAGCGCGTCCGCCGGGCGGCTCACCCGGTCGAGCCCCTCGCCCGCGTAGACCTCGGCCCGATACGCCGCGGCGGCCTGCCCGAGCGTGTCCATCACCCGGCGGCGACCCCGGTCGTCCATGTTCTCCAACAGCGACCGCTCCTCACGCAGGGCGCCCAGCACCGCGTCGAGCAGGCGGGCCAACGCTGAAGTCAGGCTCACGTCGCCGCTCAGCGCGCCCCAGAGCCCCTCCAACAACACCAGATGCCGCCGCAGGTACGCCGCCGTCACCACCGACACACCGAACCCCGCCAGCGCGTTGTTGGCGTCGTTCCACTCGGGGCGCTGCGTGTTCATCCAGATGCCACCGCCCGGCACGAGGCTGCCGAGCTTGGCCAACACGGGCACCAGGAGCTTCTCGGTGAGGCTCACATGAAGCACGGTCTCGCCGTTGGACACGAGGCGCCCGTCTTGGCCCATCGAGGTCACCCGCGACTCGACCGCCCGCTGCGCGGCGGCGTCAAACTGAATCGCCGCGCGCGGGTCTCGGACCAGGGCCTCGTAGGGCCGAAGCCGATAGGGCACATCCGCGAACGAGAAGAGCTCCTGGCTCAACATCTCGCGCAGCTGGTTGGGGTGGTGACGGAGCGAGAGCTCCAAGAGCCGGGTCAGGTACGAGATCTGGTGATCCCCCCAGTAACCCAGGTTTGACCATGGGTTGTGCGGATCGGGCAGCTCCCAGTCCACGCCCTCGGAGGTGATCCGGTAGGGGTTGTACCCATCGCGGGTCGAGGCGTTGACGAAGGCGGAGACCGCGCTCTCGATGAACGCGGGGTAGGTGGCGAACAGCGCCTCCCAGTTCTGGAAGATGTCGCGCCAGTTGCCCTCCCAGGACACACGCCGCCCGCCGTCGGCGTCTCGAACGCGGATGGAGAAGCTGTTCCAGGGGCGGCTGGGATCCCCGTGCCGCCGTCCAAACCACAGAGGCAGCACCTCCATCGCCAGCCGCGCCAGATCGGTGTCCGCCGTCGCCAGCGCCGCCTCGACCAAGGCCGCGCGCTCTAACGTCGCGCCTGAGCGCGCGGCGAACCAGCCCGCCAGCCGTGCCCGGCAGGGCCGGTTTCGGGTCTCGACGAAGGTGGCGAAGCGGTCGATGGAGATGCGCTGCTCATCGACGGGCACCCCACCGCGCATCGCGTTGAACAGGGCGGTGGCCCGCTGGTGGGCGTCGTGGTTTGGCTGGCCGGTGCGTTGAAGGCCGTCCACGTCGGCCAAGAGGCCATCGAGGGTGGCGGTGGTGGCGTCTAGCTCGGCGTTGAGCGCGCCTGTGTCCACCCGGCGGCGGCGAAGCTGGGCCAGCTCGGCGTGGCTGCGGCCGACATCGGCGACGATGTGCCAGGTGTGGGCGCCCCCTGGCTCTAGGGTGAGCGTAGAGGCCACCAAGAAGGCGCCCGGCCGACCCGTGCTCAGCGTCTCGTGCGCTGGTTTCGCCCCGCGGGCCACGTCGTCGAGCTGGTCGCGGCCGAGCAGGACGGCGTCCACCTCCAGGCCCACACACCAGGCCACGTTGGCCCGCAGGGACTCGGCGGGCTCGGCGCGATCGGACGGCAGCGCCTCCAAGGTGAACAGCGCCAGCGCCCCCTCAGCGTCCCACTCGGCGCGGGTGTAGGCGTCGATGAGGCAGCTTCCGGTCTGCACCAGAGACAGGTTGGCGTTCGCGGGCAAGAGGCCTTGTAGACCGTCCACCACCTGAACCTGGAGCGTGCCTTCGCCGCCCAAACGCTCCAACGTCGCCGTGCGCACGAAGCCGTAGCGCTCGGAGAAGGCCCATTGGTAACGAAAGCGCAGGCCCAGGCCGGGGTGCTCCTCCTCGAAGACCAGCCGATCGCCCGCCACGGACTTGCGCAGGTGGCGTCGAAGGTTGCCTGGATTGCGCGGACGGAAGGGCTCCCAGCTCGTCCCGGCCACACGAACGCAGGTCCAAGGGCCGATGTCGTGGTGGGCCCGGTGCAGGCGATCGTCGGTCATGTAGGGAAAGAGCGAATTCTCCGCGTGCACACGCCCGGCCGCCAGCCCGCCCGCTGAGGAGGCGTAGAGCCAGTGATCCGAGGGGCTCACGACGCTGACCAGAAATGGCCGGAGCCGATCCACGTCCCGGACCTCGACCCAACCTGAGCCGACGCCCGGCCCCGAGTCACCCATGGCGTTTTTCATGGTCACCACGCCCGCTCGCTCACCCGAACCCAGTCGACCTTCATGGTGGCTGGAAACTCGGTGGTCTCGTCTGGGGCGGCCACGTAGTTGCCGCCCACGGCCAGGTTCAGGATCAAGAAGAAGGGATCGTCGTTGACCCAGGTCGCGTCGGCAGGCAGGTCCCCGGCGGTGATGCGCTGGTAGACCACGTCGTCCACCAGCCAGGCGATGTGGCCCTCGTCGATCTCCACGGCGTAGTTGTGGTAGCCGTCGGAGAACGCGCCGTCGTCTAAGGTCAGGCCGCCGCTGAGGCCGCCTGAGCCCGAGTACCCAGGGCCATGGATGGTGCCGTAGATGGTCTCCGGCGCCTCCCCTTTCATCTCCATCACGTCGACCTCGCCGCACCAGGGCCAGCCGATGTCCTTAAACTCTGCCCCCAGCATCCAGAAGGCGGGCCACAGACCTTTGCCTTCAGGCACCCGAATACGCGCCTCAAATCGGCCATAGCCGTGCTCAAACAGGCCGTCGGTCTTGATTCGTGCGGAGGTGTAGGCGTTGCCCTCGTAGTCCTCTTGGCGGGCCACGATCTCCAGCACACCGTCGCCGTTCTGGGCGGCGTTCTCGACGCGGTCTGTGTTGTATTCAAGCTGGCCGTTGCCCCAGCCGTCGCCGCCGACGTCGTAGGTCCAGCGGCTGGGGTCAGGCGCCTCACCCGCGGCGCCACGGAACTCGTCAGCCCAGACCACCACCCACTGGCCGTCGCTCGGCGGGGTGGTGCACGCGATCACGGTGAGGAGCAGAAGCATGGCTCACTCTAGGTAGAGGTTGTCGATGTAGAGCACGTCCCCTTCGGCGCCGCCTTCGCCGGCCACGACCAGCGGCGCGGTCACCTGACTCAGGTCGGACCCGGCGGCGGCAAAATCGGCCAGGGGGATGACCAGATGGTGCCACTCACCATCCGCGGAGAACCCGAACGCGGCGGGGCTGACCCGGCCCTCAACGTCGCCGACCAGGCCCAGCTCGACGCCGCTGAGGCCACCCTCGGCGGGCGCGCGCAGGTCTACGTTCAGGGTGGACCAGCCGCTCAGATCCCGCGCCTCGTCCCAGAAGATCCCGCCGCCCCACCAGGGGCCGCCGGTGTGAACCCAGACGTCCGAGCTCAGGCCCTCGACGCGCTCGTCCGAGGGGCTGACCGAGAAGGTGTTCTCGAAGATGTAGAAGTGGTCGGTTGGATCGACCACCGAGGCCCCACCTTCGTAGAAGATCGCCAAGGACAGGCGCGGCTCGCCCTCGACGTAGGGGTCGGGCCCCACGAGCACGCTGGCGCCGGTGTCGTCAACCCAAGGCTCGGGGTCGGGGTAGGAGGGCTCGCCGAGGTCGGCGCGACAGGCCACCAGCAGCAGGATGAGGGGGGTCATGGGCGCCTCCTAAGGGACCTGGACGACGACCTGTTGGCCATCGTCCGTGGTGATGAGCGCGAAGCCCGAGGTGTCGCCGCCGAGCGCCGTCAGCCCCGCATACGCCAGGGGCGCGACGGGAAAGGAGTAGGTGCCCGTCTCGTCGAAGGTCACGTCGTCGAGGAACGACTCCAACACCTCCCGGTAGCCGCGCACGGCGAGCTCGCGGGCCAACCAGAGGTCCTCCGGCGCCGCCAGCTCCTCGTCGTAGACGCCGTGGGCCGAGCGGGCGGTGTAGTACTGGTTCTCGCCGGTCGGGACCTGAGTCAGCGCGGTCGCCATGGCGTAGAACCCGTGCACAGGCCCCGAGGCCAGCACGTCCCAGCGGGTCTCGTCCCCGATCCCCTGCCAGAAGGGGTTGTTGGGGTTGGAGAGGACCGATGTGTCGGGGTGTACGCCCTCGTCGGGGCTGTACGGCACAAAGGTCAGGTCCCTCAGATCGGCGCCGTAGTGGTAGGCGCCAGAATCGACCGTGCAGCCGGCCAGAGTCAGGAGCAGGACGCTTCGCATGGACCGCCTCACAAGCTCACGTGGAAGTAGGTGCCGATCTCAAGCTGGTAGCCAACGGCGTCGGGATAGCCGGGCACAGCGACCCAGTCGACGGAGTACTCGTCCAAGGTACGGAACTTCCCGGTGATCCCGAGGCGGGTCGAGCGCTGGCCGATGCGGCGCGCGGTCAGACCCCCTGACAGATCGGTGTTGACCTGGATCGGGAAGGTCAGGTTGTAGTCCTGGTGAAAGTCGTAGGGCCCCCAGTCATCAAACTTGACGGTCGTGTCCCACGCCAGCGCCCGCCAGCGCAGCCCAAAGTCACCGCCGTAGCGCGTGATCAGCCGGGGATCGCTGCCCCGGGCCTGGCCGGTGCCCGCGTAGGCCCCCACCAAGAATCGCACCCCGGTGTTCGTGTTGAGGATCGTGTTCAGTCGGGCGTCCCAGAGGTTGGCCGCCGGGGGCGCGTCGTCAAACGAGAACAGCGTGCCGTCGTCCAAGAAGCCGAAGTTGGAGTCGCGGGAGGTGGGCATGATGCGGTAGGTCACGTCTAGGCTGCCCGCAAAAGGCGCGTCCTCGCGGTCGTCGTTGTCCCAGGCCCACATCCAGGTGCCGGGCGTCGGATCGTACGCGAGCAGCAGCTCAAAGCCCTTCGTCTCCCGGTTCTCCAGCACCGCGAAGGGATCGTCCAGCACGTTTCTCGGCTTCACGGCCGCGCTGTACCAGCCCGTTGAGGCGCCCCATTGGTCGCCGATCACCGGGTTCGGCCCCACCAGCGGCCGCTGCAAGAGCACGTTGGGCGCGATCTGAAAGGAGCCGAGCTGGGCGGCGAAGCCGAAGTTGCCGCCGACCTGGTTGCCACGGCCCGACTGCCGCAGAGACCAGCCGGTGAACACCTGGGTCGTGTCGACGCCGCCGTTGGCCACAAGCCCCTTGTAGGAGGCGTCGGCGAGCATATGGAACCGACCCATCTCGCCCACCACCCGGGCGCGGGCGCCGAGCGTGTCGGCCAGCACGATCTCGTCGTAGATGACGTCATACCCGCTGTCCAGGTAGCTCTGCTCACCGCTGGCCTCGACCACCCGGGTGAAGGGCACGCCCAGCCGCTCGGTGCCGGCCATGATCCCGCCGACGTCTACCTTAAACGGCCCCACGGCCCGGGCCACCGCCAGGGTGCTCCGCCGCGTGAGCTGATCGGGGACGGCGAAGGTGCTCTGCACCGCGCCCTGCGGCGCCAGATCCTCTTGGTGCGCCACCGAGACGTCAAAGGTGCCGATGCGCCGCTTGTACAGGCCGACCACCGAGGGGTTGGCGCCCCAGAACAGCTCGGGCCCAAAGGCCAGGCGTAGGCCCTCCAAGGGACCTTTGCCCGTGAACTCGACGCCGAGGGGGGCGTCGCCGTTGTAGATGTCGATGTTGGGCCCATAGTTGGCCTCGCGGTACAGACCAAAAAAGTCGCCCTCGTAGCCCCAATGAAAATGCGGCTTCCGAAAGAAACCATCCAGGGTGAACCGGTCATGCTCCCAGGTGAAGGAGGCCTGGTAGACACGAACCCGCTCCAGGCTGGCCAGATTGACCGCCGCCTCGCCGTCGTCTAGGTCGGCGGGCTGGCGCCCGCGGGTCTCGTAGAAGATGGGGTCGATGCGGTTCGTGGGCACGTTGCCCAGCACGTTGATCGACAGCGCCGCCCGAAAGTCATCCGTGGGCTGCGCCTTGGTGTCCAGGTAGAACGACTCCAGGTGATCGACGGTGAACCGCTCTTTTCCTTGCCCCGTGGCCGTCGAGTCCGTGGTCCCGAAGGTGGACATCTCAAGGCGCAGGTTGGAGACGTAGGCCTTGGACAAGGTGTCGAGCTGGCCGATCGCCAAGGCGGACTTGTAGCTGCGGTCGTAGACCTGGGGGTCGATGGTGGCGAAGTGCGCCTTGATGGTCTCCGCCGTGGTGCCTGGCGCGTAGGGGTCGAGGCGCCAGGAGTCGCGCAGGACGTAGAAGCCCGCGCGGGGAAACAGCTCGTACTGGCCTTGGGCGTCGGGTGGTCCTTTGGCGGTGATGCCGAACCACTCCTCGTTCATGTTGAACTGGCCCTCGACGAAGTCCTCGGCGTAGGCGCCGGTGGACCAGGAGGCGTTGGTGTCGTGAATGTCGAGGTTCTCTTCTTGTTTGTATTTCCACCAGCCGTCTGACCACTGGAAGACGTAGCCGCCGATGGCGTTCCCGGCGCCTTGCCCATAGGCGTTGTTGTAGATGTCCATCCACTGGCTGCGCAGGTAGCTGGCCTGGGTGATGTGGTCCTCACGACCCGCCTTGGCGTCGTAGGCGTCGGCGCCGAACTCGGAGTAGACGAAGGGCACGCCGAGCTTGTCCTCGACGACCTGGTACAGATCCCGCGCGGTCATGCCGCGGTAGACGTTCGAGCCCATGATGTCGAGGTTTGGGCACTCTTCTTTGATCAGGTCGATGTACTGCAGATCTCCGTTCGCCAGCGCGACGGGGTGGTTGGGGTCGGCGGCGTGGATGGCGTCGACCAGCTCACCCATGAGGCTGTACAGGTAGCGGGCCCGCGCGGCGTCCCGCTCCCCTTCGGGCAGGTTCTGAATCTCAAACCCCGACCAGGTCAATCCGTAGTTGTTCTCGTTGCCCAGAAGCCACATCAAGACCCCGGGGGTGTCCTTGAACTTCTCGACCACCTCCAAGGTCTGCGCCCGCAGGACCGCGCGGGTGGTGGGGTCCGAGTAGTCGGTCACGGGCACAAAACGCCCGTCGATCTCCGTGCCGTAGCGGCCCACCAGCGGGTTGATCATCGTGCTGACGCCGTAGTTCACCCAGATCCACTCCACCCAGCGGGGCGGAATGTCCGGGTACTGGCGAATGGAGTTGACCCCGGCCTCACGCAACAACCCGAGCTCCCGGCGCAGCGCGGTCTCGATGACCTCGTCGGGCTGGGTCCACAGGGAGTAACGATAGTTCTCGCCAATGGGCAGGTAATCCCAGTTCATGCCACGGACGAAGTACGGCGATCCGTCCACCAGAAGCTGGTAGCCCGCCTCGTCCTGCTTGACCGTGACATGGTTGGGGTCGCCCCAAGCGACCGGCGAGAACAAACAGCCGAGCGCGATCAGCGCGAATCTGGTCATGGCGAATCCAGACAGGAGGAGGTCGGGGTGCTGGGTGGGCCGGTGGCCGCTCGCCCGGGAGCAGGGCGAGGGCCTGGGCTAGAAGTTCGTGGCGAAGTCGTCGAAGTAGAAGGTGCCGCCGCCGCCGTCCGCGCCGGTCTTGCCGAAGTCAAAGAACACCGACACCTTGTTGAAGGTGTAGGAGGTGTTCAACGCGGCGGTGCCGGAGGCCTCGTTGGCGAAGTCGAAGTACAGGGTCTCCCAGGTCTCCGCCGCGCTGGGGTAGGCCACGGTCTCCACCGAGCGTGTGGGGTCGCTGGCGTCTTCCACCTTGAGCCGCACCTCGATGCCCGCCCGAGGCGACCAGACGCGCAGGGTGAACTCGGTGTCGTCGGCGGTGATCGGCAGGGTGGGGATCGAGTAGTTGGCCTGGGTGGAGAAGGTCGTGCCCGCCCACAGCTCGGCCGTGCTCGCCTTGTTGACCTTGGCGACCTTGTTCGTCGCGTCGGTCGGGTCCGCCACGACGGACGAGTCCTCGGCGCCACCAAAGCCCGTGAGCGTGTAGGTGACCGCCGCGTCATCGAAGTTGATCAGCGCGTCACCGGAGGGGTCGGCGTCGCTGTCGGAGTCGGTGTCGGCGTCGGCGTCCGAGTCGGCGTCCGAGTCGGCGTCGGCGTCGGCGTCGGTGTCGCTGTCGGCGTCGCTGTCAGCGTCCGCGTCCCCCTCGGTCTCCGAGGAGTCGGTGCCGTCGTCGGTCGGGTCGGAGTCTTCCCCGGCGTCCTTGTCACCACAGGCGAAGAAGGGAAGCAGAAGGGCGAGAATCAGGAAGTTGCGGGTCATGACATCTCCTCATTTTGGCGCGGTCGCGCCGTTGGGGTCTACGCAGTGGGCGCGGCTTGGTTGCGGGAGAACATTCGTGGATCGGCCAGCGCCGCTTGGAGGACGAGGGTGGCGGCGCCCAGGGCCGTGGCTTGTGGCCCCAGCGCGCTGATGCGGACCTCGGCTTGGGCGAGGGACGCCCAGAGGGTGCGGGCGCCGATGGCCTCGCGGAGCGGCCGCAGCAGGTGCTCTCCGGCGGCCGTCAGGCCCCCGCCCAAGAGCACGAGGGAGGGGTTGAGCAGGTTGAACAGGTTGGCGATGGCCAAGCCCAGGTGGTGGCCGCAGGCCTCGACGACCTCGATCGCGACGGGGTCTCCCTCAGCGGCCGCCATCGCGACCCCGGTCAGCGTCATCGGGCTCTGGTGCATGACCGAGCTGACCCGGCCCGACTGAACGAGCGCGCGGGTGCGCTCCAGCACCGTGGCCGAGCCGACCATGGACTGCAGGCAGCCGCGCAGACCGCAGGCGCAGGGCGGGCCTGAAGAGTCGATCGCCGTGTGGCCGATCTCCCCGGCGAAGCCGTTGGCGCCGCGCAGGAGCGTCCCGTTGACGATGAGCCCCGCGCCGATCCCGGTGCCGACCTTGATGTAGGCGAGGGTGCCTACGCCCCGGCCCGCCCCCAGCCAGGCCTCGGCCAAGGCGGCGAGGTTCGCGTCGTTCTCCACAGCGACGGACAGGCCCAGCGCGTGAGAGAGCCAGGCGCCCGGCCGCACGCCCGCCCAGGCGGGCAAGATGCGCTCGGCGAGGTGGTCTGGGTCGGCCAGATCGACGGGCGACGGCACACCCAGCCCGGCGCCGACGACAGAGGACAAGCTCGTGCCGGCCTCGGCGATGGCCGCGTGGGTCAGCTCAAGGGCCAGCCGCAGGGCGCCTTCAGGGTCCCCTCGCACGTCGTGAACGCGCGTTTTCCAGGACAGGACCCGCCCGCGGAGGTTGGTGAGCGCGACGGAGACGTGCGTCGCGCCCAGGTCGATCCCCAAGAGCTTGTACACGGCGTCGTCGTACTGGAGCACGATGGGCGGGCGGCCGCTGGCCGAGGAGGCGACGCGCGCCTCGCGGAGAACCCCGGCGGCGATGAGGTTTCCGACGATCTTGGACACCGTGGAGGGCGCGAGGCCGGACTCGCGGGCGAGGTCGATGCGGGAGATCTCACCGGCCTGCCAGGCGAGGTGAAGGATGAGCGACACGTTGTGGTCGCGCAGGATCGCCCCGTCGGCGCGGGTCGCCTTGTTGGTTATTTCTTTCGGCGAACGAATTATCATGGCTCATCGAAGCATGACCTTTGGAGGCCTGTCAACTGGTGGCCCGAAGTTTTCCGCAGATCGTCGCCCAGCCCACGTCGAGCCCGCCATCCTCAGCGTGAGCGCCGAATCGTCGGCCCGGCGATCCCCACCGGATCGAGCCGCGCGCCGCGTCTTGGGCGCGCCCGCCCGCTCACCGCCGCGAGAAGACCAGCTCCGACCCGCCCGTGAGCTGCGCATGGCTCACAACCAGCCCCTCCACCGCCTCGCCGTCGAGGCTCACCCCGTCGAGCAGCTGCCCCGCGCCCGTCGCCGTCAACGTCAGGTCCAGGCCCTCCCGCTGAATCCGCACCTCATCAAAACGCGGCGTGAGCAGCACGTAGTCCACGGTCCCGTTCAGCGGGTAGAGCCCCATGGCCGTGAACAGCCACCACGCGCTGAGCGTGCCGCCGTCGTCGTTGCCGTCTAAGCCATCGTGCTCGCTGGAGTACTTGGTGTCTTGGGCCCAGCGCACCCAGGTTTGGCTGAGCTCGGGCTCGCCGAGCAGGGTGAGCAGAGGCGCGAAGCAGAGGTCGGGCTCGTTGCCGTGCCAGTAGTAGACATCGGGGCCGATGG
>JBEAVX010000129.1:0-6096 GCA_041160755.1 Pseudomonadota bacterium | reverse complement strand
ATCTTGCGGTCCTGGAGCGGGGTGGCTGAGCCGCCGAACGGCCGCCCCACCTCTAGCTCAACCGGAGCGCACGCCGGCCCGGGTTTGACGGACCCGCGTGCGCTCCACTTGGGATTGGCTTAGCTCTTGAGCCAAGCCAGAACGTCGGCGATCTCTTGGTCGGTGAGCACGTCGATGAAGGACGGCATGGCGTCTTCGCCGCCCAGGATGACCTCTACCCACTCGGCGTCGTCTTCACCGGCCTCGCCGACGAGGTTGGGCCCCGAGCCGCCGGTCCCATCGGCCCCATGGCAGCTCGCGCAGTTGGCGCTGAAGACCGCCTCCCCGTTCGTGGCGTCGCCTTCCAACGCCAGGATATCGTCCACCTGCGCCGGTTCACCACACCCTGACACCAGCGTCGCTATGACGCCGAACCATGTCCATCGAGAGCTCATCAGCAGTCCTCCAGCGCGCCTGAATGGCGCCACTCCTCAGCGTAGCCCTGAGAAGACCGGCGCTGCCCAGGCTCACAGCGTCGCGACCAGCTCCTCCGTGCGCTTCCACACCGCCGCGGCCAAGGCGTCGTCTTCGCCGAAGCGGCTGGGCCGGGTGACGTTGTTGTCGGAGAAGTACAGCCCCCGGGCGCTCGCCGTCGCGTCATGGGTGGCGACGTAGAGCTGGGTGGCCGCGCCTTGGGGGATGGTCTTAAGCACGAGGGCCGGACCGACGGCGCTCATCAGCGTCGTGGCGAAGTTGGGCATGTGACGCCCGAGGTTCGTCGCGATCACGCCGGGGTGGACCGAGTTCGCCGTCTGTGCGCCTTGGAGCACGACGCGGCCCAAGTGACGGGCGAAGAGCATGTTGCACAGCTTGGACTGGCCATAGGCGCCCCAGGCCGTGTAGCCGCGCTCGGCGGCCCAGTCGTCCAGGCGCACGCCCTCGGCGTAGGTGCTCTTGTGCGCGGCGCTGGACAACATCGTCACCCGCCCGGCGGGGGTGAGCTGGCCGAGCAGGCCCGTGACGAGCAAAAAGTGCCCGACGTGGTTGGTGAAGAGCTGCTCCTCGACGCCGTGCTTGAGCTGGCGGTTGGGCAGGGCCATGATGCCCGCGTTGGCGATGATGCCGTCCAAGGGGAAGCCGAGGCGCTTGACCTCCTCGACCGCCGCGCGCACGGAGCTGGGCTCGGCGAGCTCACAGGCCACGGGGATCGCCTCGCCGGGGCCTTGGGTGGCGTTGATCGCGGCCTGGGCGCTGGCGACGCTTCGCGCCGAGGTGAGCACCCGGGCGCCGCGCAGGCGCAGCACCCGCAGCGTCTCGGTGCCGAGCCCTGATCCGCAGCCCGTGACGAGGTAGGTGCGCCCGGCGAGGTTCATCCCGGCGGTGACCTCCTCCGCCGTCGAGTTGTAGCCGAAGCCGCTGGGGCCGACGCCTTGGGTGAGACCGTAGAGGGACACTGGCGATCCGAGGAGGAGGTGGACACGACGGCGAGGGCTCATGCCATCACCGGCACAACCGATAAGCGCCGCGCCCCTCAGGGCAAGAGCCGCGCCTCGGGCCAGCCCGCCTGCACCAAGGCCGAGCTGAGCGCCTCCGCATACAGTCGGTTGGCCTCGGCGGTGGGGTGCAAGGCGTCTAAGAACAGCTCATCCGGGGTGAGGCCCGAGTCCCGCATCACCTCGCAGGCGTCAACGCGGGGGAGACTGTGTTGGGTGGCGAAGGCCCGCATCGCCTCGGCGTAGCGGTCCCAGGGCGCCGGGGTGCCGCGAAGGCGCTGGCGGTGGCAAGGCGTGAGCACGGCGAGGCCGACGTCGCGGGCCCGGGCCTCGGCGGCGAACCGCTCCAGGTTCTCGGCGTAGTCTTCAGGGCTCACCCGGGGGTGGCGCTGGGGCGTCGGCTCCCGCACCCAGCCCACGGGCAGGGCCTCGGGGAGCTCGGGCTTGAGCCGACGTCGCACAGATCGATACACCGCGCTCTTGGCGACGAGCAGCTCCAGGCGCCCCCGGGGGCTGGCGAGGTGCGCCAACCACACACGGTCGATGAACTGCTCGGCCTGGGCGTCCGACCACATGCCGCCCAGCACCACGAGGCTCGGCGCCTTGGCCCAGCCCCACTCCTCCAGAAGCTTCAGCGTCTGCTCCGTGGAGTAGCCGGGCACCCCTCCGCAGATCACCTCGGCCTCGACGCCGCGGGTCGAGAGCGACCGCGCGAGCTGCACATGCAGGGTGCCCTCGTTGGGCAGGCCGTGGCCGAAGATCGACGAGTCCCCGACGGTGAGCACCCGGCGCAGGGCGGTTGAGGGCGGCACGATCCGCATCCCGTCGGCGTCCATCTCGACGGTGACGCCCTCCATGCGGTACTGCCCCGGCGAGAGCCCCCAGATGCGGGTGGGGTGCGGCACCATCATCGGCGTCGGCCCGGCGACGGGCTCCAGGCGCCGCGCGAGGAGCTCCGCGCCGACGATCAGCACGAGCAGCGGCAGGAGGGCGAACAGCAGGCGGCGCAGGCGCATCGAACCTCAGGGGCAGGCGCCAAGGATGCCACGGATCGGCGCCTGCGGGGTGACTCCGGCCCGGCGCGGTGGCACAATGTGAAGGGGCGCTCCTCCCGGGGCGCTCCGCCCACACCCTCTCCCCTTCGAGGTCAACGGCATGGCCACCCTCACCTCCGTCAACGACCAGATCACCGACGCGGCGCGCGCGCGGACCCACGCGGCGCTGTGCGACGCCCTGGTGAGCCTCAGCCAGTCCACCGGGCTGCTCTTCCAGAACGCCGCCAACGCCCAACAACAAGCGTACGTCACCGCCCAGGCCGCCACCACCCAAGGCGTCGCGACGCTCTATGGCCTCGACACGGCCTCGACGGGCCTCGCCACGAAGGAGACGCCATGAACAGCGACGCCGTCAGCCAGCACCCCGAGGACGCCGTGCAGCACGACGCCGAGGGCCAAGACACGCTGCCATCAAACGACGCGCTCACCGCCGGCAGCGACGACGTGATGCACCACCACCACACCGCCGCGGGCGCCATCTGCGCCGGGACCGTCGCCCAGGCTGTGGGCCTCGCCGCGCTGAACGCCGCCGGATTCTTGCAGAACGCCGAGACCTTGACCACCGCCGCCCTGGCGCAGGCCTTGGCCAAAGGGGAGGGCGCGGCGCGCTCCGAAGACGAGATCTTCGCGGCCTTGGCCCAGGCCACGGCCCACTTCGAGCAGGTGATCCACTTCGCCCTTCACGCCGCCGACCGCGTCGCGCGTCGGACGGAATGACGCCCCATGTTTGACCGTGAGCGCCTGATCTGGATCCTCGACGTGCTGCTCAACCGTGGGCTCATCCACGAGGGGCAGAAAAAAGACGTGCTCAACCGAGGTGACGACCAGGCGCGTCACATCATGCTCGACAAACGCGCCGAGCTGCGCCGTCTCTTGGGCAAACGCCGGGTGACGTACAAGGTCTCGGAGATCGAGGTGATCGCCTCGTTCCGGTTCCGCTCACAGACCACCGACGCTGAAGAGGGCCTCGTCACCGAGCGGGTGATCACCCGACTCATCGCGATCGAGCTCGGCCTGCGGTTCGTCGAGATCGACCCCTTGCAGCTCGACTTTAAGCTCGTCACCGAGAGCTTCGGCGGGCCGTTCTCCGAGCGCCACCTCGTCATCGCCATCGAGGAGACCGCCGAGCAGCTCTCCGTCGCGATGGCCGACCCTTGGAACCGCGAGGTCTTGGAGCAGATCACGCTGTTCAAACAGAAACGTATCCGCCCGGTGATGACGCTCAAGAGCACGCTCATCCAGGTCATCGCCGAGTTTCACGGCTTCCGGCGCTCGATGCGGGAGGCCGAGCGTGATTTTGGCTCAAACCTGCCCGACCTCGGCAACCTAGAGCAGCTCACCCAGCTCCGGGGTGTTCACGAGATGGACGGCGCGGAGCAGCCCGTCGTCCAGGCCGTCTGGTACATCCTCAACTACGCCTTCGACCACCGCGCCTCCGACATCCACATCGAGCCCAAACGTGACGAGGCCACCGTCCGCCTGCGCATCGACGGCGTACTGCACACGATCCACCGCCTGCCCAAGCTCGTCTTCCCGGCGATCATCTCCCGCATCAAGACGCTCAGCCGCATGGACATCGCCGAGCGCCGCCGCCCCCAAGACGGCCGGTTCAAGACGTCTTTTCGCGACCAAGAGATCGAGCTGCGCGTCTCGACGGTGCCCACCGCCTTTGGCGAGAAGATGGTCATTCGTGTGTTTGACCCGGGCGTGCTCCTCCAAGACTTGGGCGCCTTGGGCTTTTTCCGCCGCGAGCTGCTGCTCTACGAACGTTTTATCAACGCCTCGACGGGCCTCATCCTCGTCACCGGCCCCACGGGCTCGGGCAAGACGACGACCCTCTACAGCACGCTCCAGCACATCGCCTCGCCGCGCCTCAACATCTGCACGATCGAGGACCCGATCGAGATGATCCACGAGGCGTTTAACCAGATGCCCATTCACCGGGCCATCGGGTTTGACTACGCCGCCGCCATCCGCCACGTCTTACGCCAAGATCCCGACGTGATCATGATCGGCGAGGTGCGCGACCCCGAGACCGCACAGTCCGCCGTGCAGGCCGCGCTCACCGGCCACCTCGTGATCACCACACTGCACACAAACGACGCGCCGAGCGCCGTCACCCGCATGATCGACCTCGGCGTGCAGCCCTACCTGCTCAGCTCCGTGCTGCTCGGCGTCATCGCCCAGCGCCTCGTGCGAAAGATCTGCCCCCACTGCGCCACAGACGACTGGATCAGCGAAGAGCAGGCCCTGGCCTTGGGCATCAACGGTGCGGACGGCAAACGCCTGAAGGTGAAGGTCGGCAAAGGCTGCGTGCGCTGCCGAGGCACCGGCTACAAAGGCCGCACCGGCCTGATGGAGGTGATGCCGATGACGCCCCGCCTGGGCAAGTTGGTGGCCACCGGCGCGCCGAGCCAAGAGGTGAAGCGTGAGGCGCTCAACGATGGGATGTTGACCCTGCGGGATTATGGCATCAAGAAGCTGGGGCGCGGGGAGACGACGGTGGAGGAGATCATGGCGGCGACGGATGACTTTGCGGTGTATTGAGCACATCGTATACAAACGTCGTCCCTAAAACCCCTCCATCCACCTCAACCGCCCGAACCCGGCGCCGGCCTCCGTCTCCAGCGTCCACACCACCTCCCCCGCCTCGGTCACCTCGATGATGCGCCCGAAGGTGCTGTACGACGCCAAGGCGCCGCCGGACGGGGTGGGCTGGGCATCGCCGAGGACCTGCACGGCGCCGGCGTCGGGGTCCTCATACGACCAGTCCTCGCGCAGGGTCTTCTCCGCCTCGTCCCAGGAGATCGAGACGAGGCGGGAGAGCGGCGGGACGTAGTGGAGGCCGTTGTCGAACAGCAGGGCGCGGTCGCTGCGCAGCAGGGAGCTGTGGGCGTGGGAGAAGGGCGCGGCGCCGTCTTCAGTGGTGTAGCCCGCGACCAGGCTCACCACCTTCGCCTCGCCGCCGGTCACGGGCACGCTCACGAGGGTGTCTACGAAGTGGGCCAGGAGGATCAGCTCGTCTGTGTCGGGATCGTAGTCGATGCTGTTGATGTGGGACCAGTCGATCACCAGCTCCCCGTTGTACTCCGTGGGCCGGGCGTGGTGGTCGCAGAGGTTCCCCGGCGCGGGCAAGGCGTCGAAGAGCGAGAGCAGGGGCGGCTCGGCGGGCGTGGCGGGGGCGTCTTCGCCCCAGGCGCTCAGGCGGAGGGCGTCGCCCATCACGATCGCGGGCTCACCGTCTACGATCAGCTCCCGCAGCTCGGGCTGGAGCCAGGCGATGCGGCCATCGGGCAGCTCGCGGAAGTCGTGGTGGCCGTCGGGCAGCTCCATGGCGCCGACCACCTCGCCGTCCCACGAGACACGGACCACCTCCACCACCTTCTTGGGGCCCTGCTGCTCGACCACGAGCACGAGCAGACCCTCGCCGTCGCGGGTGGGCTGGGCCGAGGTGGTGATCGAGCGCTCGGGGAGGCCGTAGTACCAGATGGGCTCGCCGTCTGTGTTGAGCAGCACCACCCAGGGCTGCTCCATCACGATCGTCGTCAGCAAGGAGCCCGTCTGGGACG
>JBEAVX010000099.1:0-12578 GCA_041160755.1 Pseudomonadota bacterium | reverse complement strand
CTCCCACCCCCGCCCACCGTGAGCCCAGCGCCCTTGGCCTCAGCGCGGGGCTCGGCGCGGCGGCGGTCGGTCTGGTCGCGGCCTGGGTGAGCCTGCCCGTGGCCTTGGCCCTCGCGGCGATCCTCGGGGTCGGGATCGGCCTGTGGGCGAAGCAGCGCGCGGACGTCCGCGGCGCGCGCCTCTATGAGCTGAGCGTCAAGGCGATGAAGGAGGTCGAGGGCAAGAGCCTGAGCGGGGAGGCCAGCCCCATCCGCCAGGTGGATGAGGCGATCTCCGCGCTCACGATGAGCCTCGCCCAGCAGCGGCGCCACCTTCGCCGCCACCGCGACGTCGAGGCCGCGATCCTCAAGTCGAGCTTCGGCGGCCTCGTCGTCGTCGATCGCCGCCTGCAGGTCCGCGCCATCAACCCCGTCGTGCGCCAGCTCTTGCCCGCCGTGCCCGAGCCCGTGGGCCGCCCGATCATCGAGGCCGTGCCTTACGCGCCCTTGGCCCAGGTGCTGGAGGAGGCCATCGCCAAGGGTGAGCCCGTGGAGCAAGAGCACATCTCGGGGCGGTTTGATCTGCTCTTGCGCGCCGTGCCCTTGGGCGAGGCCGGGGGCGCCATCGCCGTGCTCTTGGACATCACCACCGCCCGCCGCGCCGAGCGCAGCCGCTCGGACTTCGTGGCGAACGTCTCCCACGAGCTGCGCACGCCGGTCACCTCGATCATCGGCTACGCCGAGACGCTCCTTGACGACCCCGACGCCTTGCCCGGCGACAGCCGAGAGATGGTCGAGGCCATGCACCGGAACGCCACGCGGCTGTTTCGGATCTTCGACGATCTGCTCCAGCTCGCCCGCATCGAGGCCCGGCAGAAGGACATGCCCCTGGAGCGCCTGCCGCTCGCGGAGCTGGTCGAGGACGCCGTAGACCTGCACATGGACGCCGCCGAGGCCCGTGAGGTCGAGCTGATCGTGGCGCTGCCGCCGGGGCTGACCGCCCGGGTGAACCGCGAGGCCTTCGCGCACATCCTCGGCAACCTCGTCGAGAACGGCGTCAAGTACACCCAGTCCGGGGGCCGGGTGAAGGTGAGCGCCCACGCCGAGGGCGACCGGGTGATCTTGGAGGTCGACGACAACGGCCCCGGCATCGACCCGGTCCACCACGCCCGCATCTTCGAGCGGTTCTACCGCGTCGACATCGGCCGCTCCCGGGCGGCGGGGGGCACGGGGCTCGGCCTCTCCATCGTCAAGCACCTCTGCCTCGCCACCCACGCCAAGATCAGCGTGCGGTCCTTGCCCGGCCGAGGCTCGACCTTCGTGCTGAGCTTGCCCACCTGAGCCCTCGCCACCCCGGATTTGGCGAGCTTGTTTCAGGAGGAATTGCGCACCTGTCACGGGCTCGTCACCCCTTGTCGCTACATGGGGAGTGGAGACCTGCATCGTGCTCTTTGTGCCCTCGCCTCGCAGCGTGACCCACGGCGGCCTGACGCTCCATGGCCTCACGCTGTGCGCCCTCGCCCTGTTCTTGGGCCTAGGCTGCGCCTCGGGGCGGCCTCTGCGGGTGCAGGGCTCTGAGAGCGAGCTGGCGCTGATCGAGGCCCTCGCCCAGCGGTTCGCGGCCGCCCGGCCCACGGTCGGCGTGGCGCTCAGCGGCGGCGGCTCGGCGGCCGGGGTCACGAGCCTCATCGACGGCGCCATCGACGTCGCCACGGTCTCTCGGCCGCTGTTGCCGACGGAGCGGGTCGAGGCCGCCCGGCGCGGCGTTCGTCTGGAGGCCACGCCCTTCGCGCTGGACACGATCTGCGTCGTCGTGCACCCCCAGAACCCCGTCCTGTCCCTCGACGTGGACCAGCTCGGCGCGATCTTACGCGGCGAGACGACCCGCTGGGACACCCTCGGCGGCGCCGGGCCGATCTCGCTCTATGGCCGCCCGTCGAGCTCGGGCACCTGGTCTCTGCTGCGCGAGCGGGTCGTGAAGGGCGACTACACCCCGTCGATTCGGGCCTTGGGGGGCAGCGCCGCCGTGGTGCAGGCCGTCGCCGCCGACGCCTCCGGCCTGGGCTACGCCGCGCTGAGCTATGTGCGCCACGCCGGGGACCGCGTGCGGGTGCTCGGCCTCGTCGTGCACGCCGGTGAGCCCCCCGTAGACCCCCGCGATGAGGCCGCCGCCCGCGAGGGGCGCTACCCGCTCACCCGGGCGCTGAGCCTCGTCACCGTGGCCGAGCCCCGTCCCGAGGCCGAGGCCCTCGTCGCGTTCGCCCAGTCCGACGCCGGGGTCGAGATGATCCAGCAGGCGGGCCTGTTCGCCCTGGAGGCCGCCCATGCTGAGCCCTGAGCGCAGCTTGGCCCCGCCGGAGCCCGCCGAGGGCGTGCGCCTCAGCCCGTGGCGCCCGCCGATCGCCGACGCCGACCGCGCCCGCCGCGACCGCGTGATGCGCACGATCGTCACCGCCGGGGCGAGCCTCGTCGGCCTCACCCTCGCCGCGCTCCTCGTCGTGCTCACCGTGAAGGGCCTCTCGGCCCTGTGGCCCATCGCCCCGGTCGATCCGGCGCTCTTGGCGGAGGCGGGGCTCACCGCCGAGGAGTCGGCGCGGGCCCAGCAGGCGCTCAGCGGCTGGGAGGGCCTGAGCGCGGGTCTGCTCCGAAGCGCGCGCTGGGCGCCCCAGGCCTTGGACACGCCGAGCTTTGGGGCCTTGGGGCTCATGGGCTCGACCGCGCTGACCACGGGCCTCGCCGCGCTGATCGCCGCGCCCTTGGGCGTCGCCGTCGCGATCTACCTCAGCGCCTTCGCCCGGCCCATCGAGCGCGCCTTCGCCCGCCCGGCGATCGAGCTCCTCGCGGCCTTGCCCTCGGTGCTCTTGGGCCTCATCGGCGTGAGCGTCTTGGGCCCGGCCATCGCCAAGCTCTTTGGCCTGCCGAGCGGCCTCGTCGCCTTAAACGGCGGCCTGCTCCTGGCGCTCATGGCCTTGCCGACGGTGATCGCCGTCGCCTGGGAGGCGCTCAACGCCGTGCCCCAGACCTTCACGGAGGCGAGCCTGGCCTTAGGCGCCGACCGGGTGACCACGCTGTGGCGGGTGACCTTGCCCGCGTCGTGGCGGGGGCTGGTCGCCGCGTCGCTCTTGGGCTTGGGCCGGGCCCTGGGCGAGACGATGGCGGTGTTGATGGCCTGCGGCAACAGCGAGGCGCCGCCGTCGAGCCTCCTGAGCCCGGCCCACGCCATGACGGCGACCTTGGCCTTGGAGCTCCCCGGCGCGCTGCGTGACTCCGCGCACCAGCGGGCGCTGTTCGCCTTGGGCCTCCTGCTGCTCACGATCAGCCTCACGAACCAGCTCGTCGCCCGCCGCCTCCTGCGCCCGAGGGCCCCATGAGCCACGCCTCCCGCCGCGAGCGCCTGCTCACCGGCCTGCTCGGCGGGCTCACCGCGGCCTTGGTCGCGCTGACCGTGGCCCTGGTCTTGGTGATCTTGGCCCGGGGGCTGCCCCAGCTCGGCGCGCTCCTGCGACAAGGGGGCCTCGGCGCCGCGGCCTTGGGCACCGTCGGCCTCACCTTGATCACCGCCTTGGTCGCCGCGCCGTTTGGGGTGGCCACGGCCATCGCGCTCTCAGAGCTCGGCCCGCCTGGGCGCCTCGCCCGTGGCCTACGCTTCGCCTTGGGCACCTTGGCCGGGGTGCCCGGCGTGGTCTGGGGCCTGTTTGGCCTCGTCGTCTTTGTGCAAGGGCTGGGCCTCGGGCCGTCGTTGCTCGCCGCCGGGCTCACCTTGGGCGTGTTCACCCTGCCGAGCCTCACCCTCGCCTGTGAGCAAGCCCTGCGCGCCGTGCCCGACGACGAGCGTGAGGCCGCCCTCGCCTTGGGCGCGACCCGCTGGGAGGTGATCTCCCGAAATGTGCTCCCCCGCGCCGCGCCGGGTATTCTCAGCGGCGTCGCCTTGGGCCTGTCCCGGGCGGCGGGCGAGACGGCCCCGCTCCTGCTCACCGGGGCGGTCTACTCCATCTCCGGCCCGGTCTTCGGCCTTCAAGCGCCGTTTATGGCGCTCCCTCACCACGTCTACACCCTCGTGACCCAGCACCCCGATCCCACCGTCGGCGAGCCCTTGGCGTATGCCGCCGCCGCGCTCTTGCTCCTGTTGAGCCTGCTCATCGGCGGCCTCGCCGCGGGGCTTCGGGCGCGGCTGCGCCTGGGCGAGGGGCTCTGAGGCCATGATGCACGACGTCGCGCCCAAGATGGAGGTCCAGCACCTCAGCGTTCATTACGGCGGCACACCGGCGCTCAAAGACGTGAGCCTGGGCGTGATCGGCGGCCAGGTCACCGCGCTCATCGGGCCTTCAGGCTGCGGCAAGTCGACGCTCCTGCGGGTGCTCAACCGCATGTCCGAGCTTCGCCCCGACGCCCGGCACACCGGCGCCGTGCGGTTAGACGGCGAAGACATCTTCGCCCCCGCGGTCGACGTCACCGCCCTGCGCCGCCGGGTCGGCCTCGTCTTCGCCAAGCCCAACCCGTTCAAGATGAGCCTGTATGAGAACGTCGCCTACGGCCTCCGCATCGCCGGGGAGCGCGCCCGGAGCGTGCTCGACGGCCGCGTCGAGGAGGCCCTGCGCGCCGCCGCGCTGTGGGACGAGGTCGCCGACCGCCTCAACCGCTCGGCGCTCGACTTGACCCCCGGTCAACAACAGCGCCTGTGCATCGCCCGCGCCTTGGCCGTCGGCCCCGAGGTGCTGCTCATGGACGAGCCCACCTCCGCCCTCGATCCCGTCGCCACCGCCAAGGTCGAGGAGCTCGTGAGCGCCCTGCGCGGCCGCTACACCTTGGTCATCGTCACCCACAACATGCAGCAGGCCAGCCGCCTCTCCGACCACACCGCGCTGTTTGTCGAGGGGGAGCTCGTGGAGATCGGCGAGACCGCGCGCATCTTCACCCGCCCTCGGCAGCGCCGCACAGAAGACTACATCACCGGCCGCTTCGGCTGAGGCTCTCAGGACGCCCCGTGCAGCACCTCGATCTCCGATACCAGCAAGAGCTGAACGACCTGCGCACCGTCTACCAGGAGATGCTGCTCCTGGCGCACGGCATGGTGCAGGACGCGATGCGCTCGGTGATCGAGCGTGACCCGGCCCTGGGACGGGCCGTCGTGAACGTCGATCGTTCCCTCGACCAGCTTGAGCTGCGCGCGGATGAGTCCTGCCTGCGGATCCTCGCGCTCTACCGCCCCGTCGCTGGGGATCTGCGGCTGGTCGCCACGGTGATGAAGTCCGTCACCGACATCGAGCGCATCGGCGATCTCGCCGTGAACATCGCCAAGCGCGGCTTCGACCTCTCCCGGGGCGCCGGCTTAGAGCCCTTGCCTGAGCTGGGCAGCATGGCGGAGGTGATCGCCGAGATGTTGCCGCTGGTCAAACAGGGCTTTCTGAGCCGCGACCCGTCGGTGCTCACCGCGCTCAAAGACGCCGATGAGCGTGTGGACCGCATGAACCGCGAGGTGCTCTCCCAGGTGATCCTCGCCTTGGCGAACCACCCCGACCAGTCCCGCCGGGGCCTCGCCCTCACAAGCATCTCCAAGGCGCTTGAGCGTGTGGCCGACCACGCCGTCAACCTGGGCGAGCAGATCGTGTTTATGGTCGGCGGGACGGACGTGCGCCACGGCGGCGTGAAGGGCTGATTCACCGTTTATGCTGCATTGCGGCATGATCCTGCCCAGATCATGCTGCGCCGCAACATCACCAACGCCGCTCACTGAATGTTGAGCAGCCGCTTGAGCGCGATGTCCCCGCCCACCTGGCCCAGGGCGTAGGTCGTGCCGTCCACGACGGCGAGGAACCAGGTGCCCGTTCCGCCCTCGGGGTAAGGCACCACGGTGCCACTCCAGACATCGAGGCTGGGGATGTAGACATAGAGCCCGTTGAAGCCGTCGGAGACGAGGATCTTGCCGTCGTGCTCGGCGGGCCGGCCGTAGTCGGCGTAAAAGCGAGAGGGCAGCGCCGCCGTCGGCGTCCAGCTCGCCGTGGGGTCGCTCGTGTCCAAGGACGCGCCTTGGGTGAGGTCTCCCGAGTTGTTGTACCCGCCGAACACATAGACCGTGTCCGAGCCGATGGGCGTGTAGGCCACGCCGCGGCTGAACGGCCAGGGGAAGAGCTCGGTCTGCGTCGCCCAGACGCCGCTCACCCCGCCGGAGTAGGTCTGCACCGTGTCGAGATCGCCCCGGCCACCGACCATCCACACCTGGCCCGAGGCCGCCGCCCCCGCCGCCTCGCCCCGGGAGTAGGACGAGTAGCTGCTGATGGACGTCCACGCCCCGGCTCGGAACACGCTGCCGAAGTTGCCGAAGACATACACCGCGTCGTCCAAGGGCACGACGACCTCGGTGTAGCCGCAGGCGCACCAGTCGGTCTGGCTGCCGTTGCCCGGGGGCATGGGGTGGTCGGTGACGACCCCCGTGGCGGGATCCACCGACTTGAAGAACACGTCCCCTTCGGGGGCGAAGTACACCTCGCCCTCAAACCCAAAGACCACGGCACCCCAGCTCGTCGTCAACGAGAGGCTCGGGATCGTGAGCACGTCCTCCCAGATCGGGCGGCACTCCGTCCCGTCGCCGAACATGTCGCTCGGGCACTCACAGGAGAACGAGCCCTCGGTGTTGGTGCAGGAGGCCTCCGCCGCGCAGTCGTCCGTCCCGTCCACACACTCGTCGATGTCGACACAGTCCCCGTTGGCATCGGGGATGTAGCCGAGATCACAGTCCACGGCCGCCGAGTCATCCGCCGTCGAGTCGTCCGTCGCCGAGTCGTCCGCCGTCGAGTCGTCGGTGGTGTCCGAGTCCGCGCTCACGCCAGAGTCCGTGGCGCCGTCTTTGTCGCTCGTACAAGCGACCGCGGAGAGGAGCAGGAGGCTGAGCCAGGGGGAGAGCGTCTTCTTCGTGCGCATGGTGACCTTGGGGGCCCCTCTTCGGAGCGTTTGGGCGCGGAGGCGCCGTGGGGATCAGGAACCCCCACAGCTTACCCCACACCGCGCCCATCCCGCGCCCCTCCTCAAGCGCGAGGCGCCGGAGGAAGGGCTGAGGCAAGGTCAGCCTTGGTCAAACCGATCGTTGTTCATCACCTTGGCCCAGGCCGCCACGAAGTCGCGCACGAGCTTGGCGTCGGATCCGGCGCTCGCGTAGACCTCGGCCAAGGCCCGGAGCTGGGAGTTCGATCCGAACACCAGATCCGCCCGGGACGCCGTCCACTTTGCCGCGCCCGTCGCCCGATCCCGGCCCTCAAACTCGCTCGCGGCCTCGTTCGTCGCCTTCCACTCCGTCCGCATGTCGAGGAGGTTGACGAAGAAGTCGTTCGTGAGCGCGCCAGGGCGATCGGTGAGCACCCCCCGCGTCGAGCCGCCGACCGTGGCGCCCAAGGCGCGCATCCCGCCGACGAGCGCCGTCATCTCCGGGGCGGTGAGGCCGAGGAGCTGGGCGCGGTCCACCAACAGGTTCTCGGCGACGGCGCCCATCCGGGGCTTGGCGTAGTTGCGGAAGCCGTCGGCGACGGGCTCCAGCACGGCGAAGGACGCCGCGTCGGTCTGCTCAGCGCTGGCGTCGGTGCGGCCCGGGGCGAAGGGCACGGTCACCTCATGGCCCGCGCGCCTCGCGGCCTCCTCAACGCCCACGCCGCCGCCGAGCACGATGAGATCGGCCAAGGACACGCGCTTGCCGCCCTGCTGCGCGTCATTGAAGGCCGCCTGAACGCCCTCCAGAACCCCCAGAACGCGGTTGAGCTGCTCGGGCTGGTTGACCTCCCAGCCGCGCTGCGGGGCGAGACGAACCCGGGCGCCGTTCGCGCCGCCGCGTTTGTCCGAGCCCCGGAAGGTAGACGCCGAGGCCCAGGCCGTCGTGACCAGCTCGGAGATCGTGAGCCCCGAGCCGAGGATCGCCGCCTTGAGCTGGGCGATGTCGTCGCCGTCGATGAGCGGGTGGTCCACCGCCGGGACGGGATCCTGCCAGATCAGCGCCTCAGCGGGCACCTCGGGGCCGAGATACCGGACGCGGGGCCCCATGTCGCGGTGGGTCAGCTTGAACCAGGCGCGGGCGAAGGCGTCGGCGAAGGCCGCCGGATCCTTGTGGAAACGCCGGGAGATGGGCTCGTAGATCGGGTCCAGCTTCAGCGACATGTCCGCCGTGGTCATCATCGGTCTGTGTTTTTTGGTCGGGTCGTGGGCGTCGGGGATCATGTGCTCCTCGGCCACGTTCTTGGGGTGCCACTGGTGAGCGCCCGACGGGCTCTTTGAGAGCTCCCACTCATACCCAAAGAGCATGTCGAAGTAGCCCATGTCCCAGGTCGTCGGGTTCGGCTTCCAGGCGCCCTCGATGCCGCTCGTCGTCGTGTGGACGCCTTTGCCGCTGCCCAGGCGGTTCTTCCAGCCCAGGCCCTGCGCCTCAATCTCGGCGCCTTCAGGCTCGGCGCCCACCAAGGCCGTGTCCCCGGCGCCGTGGGCCTTGCCGAAGGTGTGCCCGCCCGCCACCAAGGCGACGGTCTCCTCGTCGTCCATCGCCATGCGCGCGAAGGTCTCCCGCACGTCCCGGCCGGAGCCGATGGGGTCGGGGCGGCCGTTGGGGCCCTCGGGGTTGACGTAGATCAGGCCCATCTGCACCGCCGCGAGGGGGTCCGCGAGGTCACGATCGCCGCTGTAGCGCTTGTCGCCCATCCACTCGGCCTCGGGGCCCCAGTCAATGTCTTGCTCGGGCTCCCAGACGTCCTCGCGGCCGCCGCCGAAGCCAAAGGTCTGAAGGCCCATGGACTCCAAGGCCACGTTGCCCGCGAGCACCATGAGATCGGCCCAAGAGAGCTTCTCACCGTACTTCTGCTTGATCGGCCACAAGAGGCGGCGGGCCTTGTCGAGGTTGCCGTTGTCGGGCCAAGAGTTCAGCGGGGCGAACCGTTGGGTGCCCGAGCTGGCGCCGCCGCGACCGTCGTAGATGCGGTACGTCCCGGCGCTGTGCCAGGCCATCCGGATAAACAGCGGGCCGTAGTGCCCGTAGTCGGCGGGCCACCAGTCTTGAGAGTCGGTCATCAAGGCCGTGAGGTCGGCCTTGAGCGCCGTGTAGTCCAGGGACTTAAACGCCTCGGCGTAGTTGAAGCCGTCGCCGAGGGGGTTCCCCGCCGGGGGGTTCTGATGGAGCATGCCCAGGTTGAGCTGCTTGGGCCACCAGTCGCGGTTGGTGCGCGCGGCGCCGGTCGTGTGGGCCGCGGCGTGGTGCATCACGGGGCACTTCCCGGCGGGGGCGGCGCCTTCGGGGATCGACTGTTTGGGGTCACTCATGGGCGATCACTCCTACGCTTGGGGTTTGTTCTGCTCGATCGGAGGCACTTGGATCTGAAGATTTGCAGCTTGCGCACACGCCGCGCACCTCGACGCGGGCGTCGAGCACGTCGCCGAGGCCGCTCAGACCGCTGGGCAGCGGCAGGTCGCAGAGCGCGTCGCTCATGAAGTCACGCACCACGCCGCAGCGCACACAGACGAAGTGGTGGTGCCGCTCTAGGTTGACGTCGAAGCGGATGCCGTCGCGGCGCGGGCCGAGGGTGGTGATCAGCCCCAGCTCGTGCAAGAGCCAGAGCGTTCGGTACACCGTGTCGATCGAGACCGTCGGCACCCGGGCGCGCACGGCCCGAAACACCGTCTCGACGTCGGGGTGCTCCTCGTTGGCCGCCAGCTCGCGGAAGATCTCCAGGCGCTGGTGCGTGAGCTTCACGCCCGAGGCCTTCACCGCCGCCGTCCACTGGGCGAGGCGGCGCTGGAGCGCGTCGTCGTGGGGGAGACCATCTTGGCTGTTGAGGATCATTCTTACTCGCGGCTCCTTCTTACTTAGGATTCTATTCTTATTTAGCCGGAGCGTCTACCTCCTTCTTCGATTCTCCGAGCCGCGATCCTTGAGTTGACGTTCATCTAATTTGATATATATTAAATTAGACGCTCATCGAACTCGTGAGGCCCCCATGTCCGACGATCTTCAGCTCCTCGTCTCCTTCTTCAAGGCCCTCGCCGACGAGAGCCGCCTGCGCATCATCGGCGTCTTGGCCGCCCGGGAGGCCACGGGCGGCGAGCTGGCCGCGCTGTTGGACCTCAAGCCCCCCACGGTCACCCACCACCTCGCCAAGCTGCGCGAGCTGGGCCTCGTCGCCCGGCGGGTCGAGGGCACCACCCACCACTACCGCCTCGTGCCCGAGCGGGTCGAGGCCCTGGCCAAGCAGGTGCTCTCGTCGGAGACCGTCGCCGCCACCGACGCCACCTTAGATCACGACGCCTACGCCCAGAAGGTGCTGCGCAGCTTCACCGACGGCGAGACGATCCTGTCCATCCCGACGTCCCGCCGCAAACGGGACGTGCTCCTCGCCTGGCTCGTCGAGCGGCTCCCCGAGGGCGAAGACCTCCCCGAGCTGGCGCTCAACGCCCTGATCCAGCGCCATCACCCCGACACCGCCGCCCTGCGCCGAGAGCTGGTCTGCTCCGGCTTCTTGACCCGAGAGCGCAGCGTGTATCGCCGGGCGCCCAAGCCCACCGACGACCCGGCGCAGCGGGGGTAAGCCGCTCAGACTGCGGCCTGCCCGTCGCGCCGTCTGTTGAGGTACGGCAGCGCGAACAGGGCCAGACCGCTGAAGATCAGGAAGAACAAGGGCAGCAGCACGAAGGCGTAGGTCCACATCGGCGGCTCGACGCCCATCGCGCCGACCACAAAGTTCGCCGCGACGGCGAGGGTGAAGAAGATCGACACCCAGCGGTGGGCCTGCCGGGTCCATTGAGGCCAGCGCATACGGTCACTCCGAGGTTGAGGATTCGGGGGATGCGTCGGCGCGGGCCAAGAGCGTGATGAGCCGCTCGCTCATCATCTTCCAGCCGTAGCGCGCGCCGCCGAGGTTCTGCTTCTGCTCGGGCTTAAAGCCCTCGTGGACGACGCTCAGGCGGGTGCCCGTGGGCGTCGGCGTGATCGAGAACGTCACCACCGTGTCCAGCTCCCCCACCACCCAGGCGTAACGCAGCGTCTTGTGCGCCTCGATCTCCAGCACCGTGCAGCGCACCCGGCCATCCCAGCCGGGCATCGGCTGGGACTGAAAGCTGAACGCGGCGCCGAGCTCAAGCTTGAGGCCGACGACGGGCAAGAGCCACTCCGAGAGCAAGGCCGGGTCGGTCAGCGCGCGCCAGACCTTCTGTGGGGAGTGGTGGAGATCCAGCTCAAACGAGAGCGTGTCCGTCTGGGCTTTGTCGGTCAGCGTCATTCGTCCATCCGATTGAGGAGTTGTTCGAGGCGAGCCGCGCGCTCCGACCAGAAGAAGCGGTAGTGGGTGAGCCAGTCGATGAGCGGCTTCATGCCGTGGGGCTCCACGCGGTAGTAGACGAGGCGACCTTCCCGACGGCTGACGACCAGGCCGGCCTCTTTGAGCACGGCGAGGTGCTGGGAGACGGCGGGCTGGGAGAGGTCGAACCGCGCCGTGAGGTCTCTCACCGCGGCCTCACCCTGGGTCAACGACTGGAGGATCGCCCGGCGGCTGGGGTCCGCGAGGGCGGAGAAGAGCTTGTCTTCGTCGGAGGTCACGCTCGGCATGGTCAATTCATAAGTGAACGCTTATTGATTGTCAAGGAGGTGGGCCTGGCGGGGATCCCCCATCGCGCCTACCCGGCGGTCAACCGAGGGCGGGTGAGGCCGCCAGATGCGCCCCGAGCCCAGGCCCAACGCCCAGCGAGGGCGCGCGCCGTCGGGCGTTGGGCCCGCTCAGACGAGCGCCGCCCTCACGCCAGCCCACGGACGACGATGTCCACCACCGCCTCCGCCCACGCCTCGGTGACCGGCTGGCGCTCCATGAGCACGCGGTGCATGACGCTGCCGGTCAACATCGCCAGCACGGCGTCTGGGGGGTGCCGGCATGGATCCCACTCGCCCCGCGCCGCCGCCCGGGAGATCATCTCCAGGACAGCCGCCTGCTCTCGCACACGCGGGTCTCGGGACAGCTCACCCACCACCCCGGCGGCCTGCTCAGAGAGGGCGGCGCGCGCCAAGGCCCGACCCTCCGCGCAGTCCAGGCGCGCGGCGACGAGGTGTACCATGCGGCGAAGGTCGCCCCGCAAGGTGCCCGTGTCGATGAGCTCCCCCACCGTCTCCTGAAGCGCCGCCTCCAAGGCCGCCGCGACGAGGGCCTCCCGGGTAGGCCAGCGCCGATACACCGTCGTCTTGTTGACCTCGGCGGCCGCCGCCACGCGCGGCACGCTGAGCCCGTCGAGTCCGTAGGTCGAGAGCTCGTCGAGGGTGGCCGCGAGGATCGCGTGCTCGATCGGCTTGCCTCTCGCTCGCCCTGTGTCTCGCCGCGCCGTGCTCATCGCCCGAGCCTAACCTGAGCGGGCTGTGCGGACCACATTGCAACTTTTTGTTGCAATAATGCCGGGGCACCGGTATAGCGGGAGATGTGAAGACGACGTCCCAACATCAAGGAGCCCAAGCCCATGACCGACTGGATCCCCACCTTCTTGGCCGCGTACCTCGGCCAGAGCCTCGGCTTCTTGGCCGTCGTCAGCGTCGTCTTCTTGTTGGTCTGGCGCTGGGGCGCGGGGCGGCTGGCAGGGCGGCGGATCCGGGTCCGTGGC
>JBEAVX010000050.1:0-9704 GCA_041160755.1 Pseudomonadota bacterium | reverse complement strand
GACCCCAGCCGGGTGCTCGTGCGCAGCGAGCGCCTCCCTGCGAGCGAGCTCAACCGGGCCTTGGTCACCCAAGGAGTCGCGCTGGACGCCCTGAGCGTGCGCGCCGCGAGCTTAGAGAGCCTGTTCTTGAGCCTGACCGAGAGCGAGGAGGTGCAGTGATGGCCACGACAAACCCCATCGGCGGCGTGTTCTGGCGGATGGTCGCCGCCGAGCTGCGCAAGCTGCTCTCTCGGGCCTCGGGTGTCGTGATGCTCGTCATCTCGGTGCTGTTGCCGATCCTCGTCTTCGCCTTGGCGAAGGCCGTCGAGAGCGGCGGCGCGAGCGTGAGCGCCAACGGCCAGCCCGTCACGAGCCTCCTGAGCTTGGAGGGGCCGAAGCTCCTCGGCTACATGCTCACGGCGCGGAACTTCTTCGTCTTGCCGCTCTTTTTGGTGATGGTGAGCGCCCAGCTCGTCGCTGAGGAGCGCGCCAACTTCACCCTGCGCGCCCTGCTCGCCTTGCCCAACGCCCGCTGGAGGGTGCTCCTCGCGAAGTACACGGCGCTCCTCACCTTGGCCGCGCTCTCCATCGCGGGGTCCCTCGGCGTCGGCGGGCCCCTGTGCTTCGTGTTCGTCACGGGCCCGGCGGAGCTCGCGGCCTGGCAAGGCGTCGCGCTCGGCTGGGTGGCGTCTCTGGCGTCTGACGCCGGGCTCATCGCCCTGACGCTGTTGATCTCGACCTTCAGCTCGTCCGTGGCCGGGGTGCTCGTCGGGGTGATCTTGGGGCTCATGGCGGATCTCGCGATCCGGGGCCTGCTCCAGATCGCCGGGATGCTCAAGCTCTTCCCCACGGACCAGCTCGCCGCGCTGATGCCCGGTCGCGCCTTGGCGGCCTGGGAGGGCTACGCCGATGGATGGGATCCTTGGGCCTTCTTGGGCCTCGGGCTCCTCACCCTGGGCTGCCTCGCCGTGGCCACCTTCCGGTTTCAGCGTGAGGACGTGCTCTAAACTTCGCGATCTTGTTTGTTAGAATGCTGCGACTCGGCGAAGAGGCCACCCTCGATGATGAACAAGAAGGACCTAGAGCGACTGCTGGACCAGCTCGATGAGCCGGTGTTCGGCTGTGATGAGGACGGCATCGTCGTCTACGCGAACCGCGCGGCGGCGACGCTCCTGGGCGAGGTCGAGGAGGGCCAAGACGAGAACCCCGCCGATACTTGGCTGCAGGGCGATGACGGCCTGTTGTTCCCCCAGGTCGGCGAGAGCGTCGAGCGCGACGTTTGGCTCTTGCGCGGCGGGGGCCGCGGGCGCCGCCTGCGGGTGCGGGTCTCGCCCTGGCCGTACTCCGGGGCGCTCGGCTGGGCCGTGCATGTGAAGTCTCTGGACCCTCAAGCCGACCGCGCCGCCGGGATGCAGGCCATCGCCCGGCTGATCGCGGATCAGCTCGGCGAGCACCTCAAGGTCATCATCTCCAACGCCTCCACAGCGCTCATGGGCGGGCCGTCCGCGCCAGAGGCCGAGGCCCAGCGCCTGCGCGACATTCACGCCGCCGGGCAGTCCGCCGCCGTGCTCCAGCGCCAGCTCACGGCGCTGGACGCCCGCGACCGCACCCGGGCCTATGTGGACCTGGGCGAGCTGCTCAACGACGCCACGCCGTCGCTTCGTGCGCTCATCGGCGAGGAGCGCCTGCGCCTGGATGTGCCCGACGACACGCTCATGGTCACCGGCGATCCCGACGCCTTGGCGATGTTGTTGGACGAGCTCGGCGGCTGGTTACGCGACGCGCTGACCGCAGGCGGCGAGGCCCGCATGTGGGCCGTCGCGCACGGCGATGATCACGTCCGGCTCTGCGCCGCGCTGATCGGCGTCACGCTCTCCCAAGCCGACCGCGAGCGCCTGTTCACCTCGGACGACGGCGGCGGGCTCACCCTGGCCTTGGCCGTGCTCAGCGCCCACGGCGGCCGCCTGCTGTTGGAGCCCGGCGCCCGGTTTGGCCCGACGCTCACCGTCGAGCTCCCGAGCGCCTCCCGCGCCGCCCGCACCGCCCAGCGTGAGGCGCGCCAGGGCAACGAGACGATCCTGCTCGTCGAGGACGAGCCCACCACCTTGGAGTGGATGACCGAGAGCCTCCGCCGCCTGGGCTACCGGGTGATCGCCGCCGACAACGGCATCACGGCCTCGGCGCTCTTGCGTGAGCACCGCGCCGAGCTTGATCTGGTGCTCACCGATGTCGTCTTGCCCGGTCGCAGCGGGCTTGAGCTCTACGCCGAGTGCCGCGCCGGTCGGCCCGCGCCCCGGGTGCTGTTGATGAGCGGCTACTCCTCGGACTTCTTGGGCGACCCCCACCTCACCGACGTGCAGCTCTTGCAGAAGCCCGTGGGCCCCACCCTGCTCGCGGCGGCGATCCGCGAGCTCCTCGACCGCCCGTGAGCGCCGCCCTCGACAAGCTGATCGAGCAAGACCGCGCCCTGTACAAGCTCTGCGACCCGGTGCGGGTGCTAGAGCCCTTGGACTGGCCTGCGTCGGTCGAGGCCGAGTTCTTCGCCGCCTTGGACCGGGGCGATCCCCGGCTGCCCCAGGTGACCGTCACCCCCGCCGACCACCGCGCCACCCGGGCCGCGCTCGCCGAGCTCATCGCCGGGATCGACCAGGGCCACCCCGCCGGGGCGTTTCTGGTGCGCACGGCCGAGAGCCAGCGCCTCGCCGCGGAGATGATGGAGCAGCTCGGCACCCCCGGCTTCACCGCCCGCTCGCGCCAGCTCTACGGCGCCCCCGGCGACCTCATCCACCCTGGCGGCCCCTCCCAGCGCGACGCCGCCGAGCACCTCTTGGCCCGCACCGAGGGGTTCGCCACCCTGCACCCCGTGGAGGATCTCCCCGCCGAGGTCGTCGCCGAGCGCCTGCGCGCCCTGTTTGCCCCCGACTTCCAGAGCCCGCCCCTCGCCGTCGTCTTGGACCCCGAGCTCGCCGCGAAGGCCAGCGCCAGCTCCACCCGGGTGCGCCTGCGCGCGGACGCGAGGTTCTCTGAGGCCGCGGTGATGCAGCTCTACCACCACGAGGCCATGGTCCACGCCGCCACCCGGCGAAACGGCAAAGATCAGCCTGTGCTGCGCTGCCTGGGCCTCTCGACCCCCCGCACGACCTGCGCGCAGGAGGGCCTCGCCACCTTGGCCGAGCTGATCACCGACTGCTGCGACGTCGCCCGGCTGCGCCGCCTGGCCCTGCGGGTGCGCGCCATCGACGACGCGCTCTCCGGCGCGGACTTCTTGGAGGTCTACCGGCGCTTTGAGTCCGCCGGTCAGACCCGAGAGGAGAGCTTCGCCTCGGCCCAGCGGGTCTTCCGCGGCGGCGATGTGCGCGGCGGGGGCGTCGTGCTCACCAAAGACGTCGTCTACATCAAGGGCCTGAACCTCGTCTCAAACTTTATGCGCCGGGCCATCGCGCTCGGTCGCCCGGAGCTGCCGAGCCTGCTCTTCGCCGGGCGGATGACCCCCGGCGACGCCTTGCTGCTCGCGCCTCTGGTGGAGGAGGGCCTCGTGCGCCCGCCGGTCTTGGCCCCGCCGTGGGTGAAGAACCAGGCCTGTCTGGTGGCTTACCTCGTGTGGTCGGCGTTTTTGGATCAGGTGCAGCTCGACGCCGTGAGCCTTGAGGATCTGGCCGAGGCATGACGGCCCTCGCCTGCCCCGACGGGCCCGCGCTGCTCGCCGAGACCGCTGAGCTTCGTTGGCTGTACAAGCCGCCGGGCCTGCCGGTCTTCCCGCCCCATGGGGATCCCGACGGGCCGAGCCTCTTCGCCGCCCTGCCCCAGCTCACCGCCGAGCCGCTCCCGGACTTCCCCCAAGGCTTTGAGGGCGGCCTCGCGCACCGCCTGGACACCTCCACCTCGGGCCTCGTGCTCGCCGCGCGTACGCGTGAAGCCCTCGCCTCGCTGCGCGCCCTGTTCTCCGGTCGCAGCTTGGAGAAGCGCTACGTCTTCATCGCCCGCAACGACGTGCCCTGGGACGAGCACCTCCTCGATCTCCCCATCGGCCACCACCCCTCCCGCCGCGACCGCATGGTGGTCCAGCGCGGCCCCAACACCAAGGCCCGGGGCCGCTTCTACCCGGCGCACACCCGGCTTCGGCGTGTGGAGGGCCGTCTGTGGGAGGCCGTGATCACGACCGGCGTGATGCACCAGATCCGCGCCCACGCCGCGAGCGTCGGCCTCGCGCTCTTGGGGGACCACCTCTACGGCGGCGGCGCCTTGCCCGAGGGGCTGGCACCTCCCGGCGTGCGGTTCTGCCTGCACCACGCCGAGACGACGGGGCTCCCCGGGCCGCAGGTGTCGGTGTTGAGCCCCGCTTGGTGGCCGACCTCCGCCCCGTCGGCCTGAGATTCCGCCGCCGGACGACGCGCCCGGGGTGGCGCCACACGGCCTCCATGGGGTTAAGGGGGGCCGCCCGCCGCCCGTCTCTGGAGCCCCTTGTGGTCGAGCTGAACAACGTCACCTTACAGTACGGCAGCCAGGTGCTCTTTCTGGGCGCCAACCTCAAGATCAACCCCGGCGAGAAGGTCGGCTTGGTCGGCCCCAACGGCGCGGGCAAGACGACGATCTTCCGCCTGCTGCTCGGCGAAGAGAAGCCCGACGAGGGCAACGTCGAGCGCCCCAAGCGCCTCTCCGTGGGCGTGTTCCGCCAAGACTTCGCCGAGTACGGCGACAAGAGCGTCTTGGCCGAGACCGTCGCCGGGGCTGGCGCCGTGGCGGCCTTGGCCGGTGAGCTAGAGGAGCTAGAGGCCAAGCTCGGTGACGTTGACGACCCGAACTATGACGCGATCTTGGAGCGTTACGGCGAGGTCCAGGCCCGCTTTCAGGACGGCGGCGGCTACGACCTCGACGCCCGCGCCCGGGCCATCCTCGCGGGCTTGGGCTTCCGGCCTGAAGAGGTCGACGGCCCCATCGGCGCGCTCTCCGGCGGCTGGCGGATGCGTGTTCAGCTCGCCCGGCTGCTGCTCGCCCCCCACGACCTCTTGCTGCTCGACGAGCCCACGAACTACCTCGACATCGAGAGCATCCTCTGGCTGGAGAGCTGGCTGCGGGCCTTCTCCGGCGCCTTGTTGATGACCTGCCACGACCGCGACGTGATGAACCGTGTGGTCCGCAAGGTGATCGAGATCGACGGCGGCACGCTGCGCACCTACGTCGGCGACTACGACGCCTATGAGCGCGCCCGGGCCCTCGACGCCGCCCAGCGTGAGGCCGAGTACGACAAGCAGCAGGCCATGCTCGCCCGGGACATGCGTTTTATCGAACGTTTCCGCGCCCAGCCCCGCAAGGCGAGCCAGGTGCAGTCCCGGGCCAAGAAGCTGGACAAGATCGAGCGGGTCGAGCCCCCCAAGCGCCTCGTCGAGCGCAGCTTCAACTTCCGCCGCCCTGAGCGCAGCGGCAACGACGTCTTGGCCGTGAAGGGCCTCGTCAAGCGCTACGGCGACCGGGTCATCCACAACAAGCTGGAGCTGATGGTTCACCGCGGCGAGCGCTGGGCGATCATGGGCGAGAACGGCGCGGGCAAGACCACGCTCCTCAAGATGATGGCCGGCGTGTTGCCCCCCGACGCCGGGCAGGTCGTCGTCGGCGCTTCAGTGCAGCTCGGCTACTTCGCCCAGCACCAGATGGAGCAGCTCTCCGGCGACCGCACGGTCTTGGAGGAGCTAGAGGCCCACGCCCCCAAGGCCGACCGTGGCGTCATCCGCAGCCTCGCCGGGGCGTTTGGGTTCTCCGGCGACGAGATCGAGAAGCCGATCTTTGTGCTCAGCGGCGGCGAGCGCAGCCGCCTCGCCTTGGCGAAGATGCTCTACGACATGCCGAACCTGCTCGTCTTGGACGAGCCCACCAACCACCTCGACCTCACGACCAAACGTGCGCTCGTGAAGGCCCTGCAGGACTACGACGGCACCCTCGTCTTCGTGAGCCACGACCGCGCCTTCTTGCGCGCCTTGGCCACCCGCGTCGTGGAGCTCGGCCCCGAGGGGCCCCGGGTCTACCACGGCAGCTATGATGAGTACGTGCAGATGAGCGGGCGCGAGGCCCCCGGAATGCGGGCCTTGTGAGCGCCGGACACGCCGCACACCACACAACGGAGACGATCATGGGCGCCTGGGGTGAAGGACCATTCGACAACGACCGCGCGCTGGACTGGCTCGGCGACCTCGCCTCAGCGCCGGACCTCACCTTCGTCCGGGAGGCCCTGGCCTTGGCCGTCGGCGACCCCGACGCCCCGGAGTACCTCGACAGCGGCGACGCCGCCGCGGCCATCGCCGCCGCCGAGATCGTCGCCGCGCTGCAAGGCTACGCCCGCTTCCCCTTGCCGGAGAACGCGGTGAAGTGGCTCATGGACCACTGCGAGCTCCCCGGCGGGCCCCTCGTGCCCCTGGCCCGTGAGGCCGTCACCCGGGTCTTGACCAGCTCCGAGCTTCAAGAGCTCTGGGCCGAGTCCTCCTACGAGGCGTGGAAGGCCGAGACCGAGGGCCTCCTGCGCCGCCTCGTCGTGCCCTGACCCTCCGCCGAGGAGCGCCCCATGTCGCGCCGTGTTGTGCATGAGGACGAGGTGCCCAAGGTCGAGACCGCCCGGGGCGAGCGCTTCGCCTCGACCCGCCGCCAGCTCGGCCGCGCCGCCGGGGGCCAGCAGCTCGGCTGCTCGTTGATGGAGGTGCCCCCGGGCAAGCGGGCCTGGCCGGCGCACTTCCACTCCTCCAACGAGGAGGCGCTGTACATCCTCAGCGGCGAAGGCACCTTACGCATCGGCAAAGACGCCGTGCCCCTGCGCGCCGGGTGCTACGTCGCCCTGCCGGTGTCCACCGACGCCCACCAGCTCATCAACACCGGGGCCGAGGTGCTGCGGTACCTCTGCCTCAGCACCATGCACCCCGCCGACATCTGCGTCTACCCGGACTCGGGCAAGATCGGCGTGTTCGCGGGCATGGCCCCCGGCGGCGACCCCGCCCAGCGCACCCTGAGCCTGTTCTTGGACGGCCAGGCCACCCGCGCCTACTGGGACGGCGAAGACGACGGCGCCTGAGCCCCCAAGGAGCACGATGTCCCCTCTCCTCTTCACCCTCGTCTCTGTGGCCCTCGCCGAAGATCCGCCCTTGGCCGAGCCCGCGCCCGCGCCCGCGCCGCCCGTGGCCGAGCCGACGCCGGAGCCAGTCCCCGAGCCGCCGCCCGAGACGACGCCCCAGCAGGCCATCGAGGAGGCCTGGGCGTCCATCGGCCTTGAGCCCCCGCCGCTCTCCGCCGCCCTGGAGCTCGGCCGGTGCATCCCCTGCGGCGGCGGTTATGGCGGCGTCGGTCGCTGGCTCGTGCCCCACGCCTCCTTTGACCTCGGCCTCGGCGTGCGGCCCTACTCCTCACAAGGGGGCCTCTTCGCCTGGGGCCTCACGACCACGGGCTACTGGAAGAAGGAGAACACCGGGCTCTACCTACAGGCCGGCGTCTCCACCTTGGCCATCGTCGTCGAGGACGTCGGCCAGCCCACGGCCCGCGCCGTCGCCCGCCCCGCCGGGGTCGTGAGCCTCGGCTTTCGCCAGGCGCTCTACGAGGACGACATCCTGCGTGTCCTCGCCAGCGCCGGGGTCGGCGCCTACCGCCGGGGGCTCCTGCGCGACGGCGCCGACTACGACGGCTTCACCTTCAACCTCACCGTCGGCGCCGAGTTCGGGGTGCGCCAGGGGGGCCTGGGCGTGTCTCAGCTCTCGCTCGACTCCTCGAACCCGCCGGACTCGACCTTGACCACGGCGGCTTCAGCGCTCACGCCGCCGTAGAGCAGGGCCATGAGGCCGGGGAAGTAGCGGTCGAAGGTGCGCAGGTTCTCGCTGAACAGGGGGCGCAGCATCGCCGGGTCCAGCTCGCCGTCGCCGATGTCGAGCACGGTCTTGTAGCGGACCTCACCGTCGCTGTAGTCCATCTCAAAGTTGCCCATGACCATGCCGTAGTTGGCGCGGGTGAGGTACTCCGACACCTCGCCACGGCGGTCTTCAGGCACGTTCACGCTGGACACCGAGTAGACCAGGGCCTGCCGGGGGGTGCCGCCCGGGGCGCGCTCCGAGGCGTAGGTGACCCAGCGCCCATGTTTGCCGGAGAACGACAGGCGAATCGCCGGGCGGTCGGGCACGGGGTCAAAGCGCCAGCCCTCCTCCGTGCAGTGTTGAGTCAGCGCGTCGAGGATCTTGGCCATGAGACACCTCCCGGGGTTTTGTCGAGGGCAGCCTATCGGAAGCCTCGGAGCGCTTCAAGCTCCATCGCCGGAAACTCCGGTATGATGGTCTGCCGCACAGCCCGAGGAAGGTCTTGGCCGAGCCCATCAACAAGGTCTGGGAGCTCCGTTCTCCCGCCAATATCCAGGACACCTGGGCGGTGTTCTCTGACACGGACCGCTTCAACCGCGTCGCCGAGCTGGGGTTCAAGTTTGAGCAGCTCCAGTTGAGCGATGGATCGGTGCGGCGCACGGGCAAGGGGGTGTTCTTCGCGGGCATCACCGCGGAGTGGGAGGAGCTGCCCTGGAGCTGGAAGGCGCCGGAGTGGTATCGCTCGACGCGCCGCTTCTTGGGCGGGCCCGCTGAAGAGATGACCGTGCAGCTCCGCCTGCGCCCCGAGCCCGACGGCACGACCGCCGTGCGGTACTCGGTCTCGGTCACGCCGCGCAACTTTCTGCTGCGCCCCATCGTGATGGCCGACCTCAGCCTCAGCTCCGCGCCCAAGGTCGAGCGCGCGCTCTCGGCCCTGCTCACCGAGCTCTCGGGCCAAGGCGCCCCGCCCAGCCTCGCGCCGCCGCCGCTCACCGCCGAGGCCGAGGCCACCCTCGACCGCGCCCGGATCGAGCCCGCGCCGATCAAGGACGCCCTCGCCGAGGCCCTGCGCACCCTGCCCCTGCGCGAACAAGACCGCCTCATGCCCCTGCGCCTCGCCGCCGAGTGGCGCGTCGACCCCGACGCCTTGATCCTCGGGATGCTCCAGGGCGTGCGGGAGGGCGTGCTCGCGATGCGCTGGGAGCTCATCTGCCCGAGCTGTGTGGGCCCGGCCCAGCGCACCGAGCGCGTGAGCGAGGCCGCCCGGGTTCACTGCTCGTCGTGCAACATCTGGTTCGACCGCACCTTCCCCGACGCCGTGGCGGTCTCGTTCCGCGCGGCCCCGGCTCTGCGGCCCAACGAGGTGCCCGTGGAGTGTGTGGGCAGCCCGGCGAAGCAGCCGATCGTGATCCTGCGGGAGCGCCTGGAGCCCGAGGCCACGACAGAGCACACCCTGACCCTGAAGCCCGGCGCCTACCGCGTGCGCACCTGGCCCCCGCGTGAGAGCGGGATCCTGGACGTGCTCGACACCCCGACCGGCGACGGCACGGCGCGCTTCACGGCGAACGACGACGGCGTAGAGCCGCCCCGGATCACCGTCGGCCCCGGCGAGCTGCGCCTCACCCTGCAGAGCCGCGCCGCCCGGGCGGTGGAGATCGCCGTCGAGCGCACCGTGCGCCCGCCCGACGTGCTCAGCGCCGGTCGTCTCTTGGGGATGCCCGAGGCCCGGGGCCTGCTCCCGGCGGCCTTGATCGACCCCAACCTCAAGGTGGAGTCCTTACGCTTCACCACCTTAGGCGCCCCGCCGCCCGGCGGCAGCGGCGCCCTCGACCACGTCGAGCGCCTCCTGCGCGGCCACCGCCCAAGGCGCCTCATCGTCGGCGAGCGCGGGGCCTTGGCCACCTT
>JBEAVX010000044.1:0-2554 GCA_041160755.1 Pseudomonadota bacterium | reverse complement strand
GATCGAGCTGACTGAGGACTGTGATCTCTTGACGGTCTGCCCGGTCTGACCTGATCAGGGGATCTGGCTCAGCGCGCGGCGCGCGTCCTCGACGATGCGCGCCGCCTCGGGGTGTTTGCCGCCCTGGATGATCGGCACGCCGCCGACCCAGAGCGCCGCTACGTCCCGGGGCTGCCCAGCGAAGACGATCGTCGGCAGCGGCCGCGCCCCGGCGTAGCCCACGCCGCCGAGGTCGATGAGCACGAGGTCCGCAGGCGCGCCTGGGGCGAGCTCGCCCCCTTGGAGGCCCAAGGCCCGGCTCCCCTCCCCTGCGCCGATGCCCCAGAGGCGCGCGGCGAGGCCGTCCGGCGCGTCGGGCGGGCTCAGCACGTTGCGCCGCCCGAGGCGGGCGCGGCTGTGGTTCTCCAGCGCACGAAGCTCGGCGAAGGGGTCGATGCGGGCGTGGGAGTCGGTGCCGATGCACAGCGGCACCCCGGGCAGGCGCTCGACGGGGAAGAAGCCGTCGCCGAGGTCAAGCTCGGTGGTGGGGCAGACGCAGACCCGGCCCCCGGCGCGAAGCAGCCGCGCGCCGTCGTCGGCGCCGGGGTGGGTGAGGTGCACCGCCGTGAAGTTCGGCGCGACGAGGCCCAGCTCATCCAAGAAGGCCAGGGGCTCAAGGCCGTGCTCGGCGACGCATTGGTTGAGCTCACCGGGCTGCTCGGCGACGTGCATGTGCAGGGGCCCGTCAAAACCGACGAACGCCGAGAGCCACTCCTTGGGCGCCGCCCGGACAGAGTGTGGCGCCAGGCCGACGTTTACCCAAGGATCGTCGCGGTGCGCGGCGCGAAGGCGCTCCACGGCGCGGAGCACGGCGTCGGGGGTGGCGTCGATGAAGCGGCGCTGCCGAGGTTCGGCGGGGCGACGGTTGCCCGCTCGGGCATAGGCGACGCGCAGGAGCACGATGCGGACGCCGACCCGGCGCGCGGCGCGGATCACCCGATGGGCGAGCTCGTCGGGGTCGTCATACGGGGCGCCGCCGGGCTGGTGGTGGAGGTAATGAAACTCCCCCACCGTCGTGAAGCCCGCCAGCGCCATCTCCAAGAAGGCCAAGGCCGAGACGGCCTCGACGCCCTCGGGGCTCAGCCCATCGGCGAGGGCGTACATGCGGTCACGCCACGACCAGAAGTCATCTTGACCGCGCGACCACTGCACATGGCCGCGCAGCCCGCGCTGAAAGGCGTGGGAGTGGGCGTTCACCAGGCCGGGCAGGAGCGCGGCGTCCGGGTGGGTGAGCGGCCCCGTCGCTGGGCGGATCGTGGCGATCTTGTCGCCGTGGAGCACGACCTCCAGGCCCTCCTGGAGACCGCCCTCCACAAAGACCCACTTTGGGCGCAGGATCAGCGGCAGGTTTGCGCTATGATGGTGCATCTTCTCCTCGCCTCATCAGGAGCACCTATGGGCTTCCACAACACGCCGGGTGAGCGCACGATCGATCGCCTCGCCGCGCGCAATGAGCTTTATCGTGTGAACGTCCCCAACGGAGGGGAGGCCATCTCCGGTCCCCTCGCCGGGCGTGCGCTTCAGGCCTTGGGCGGCGAGGCGATGACGGTCGACAAGACCATCATCGTGAACGAGAACTTCGACACCTCCAACCCCGAAGACCTCGCGCTGTACGCGCACGAGCAGTACCACGTCGAGAAGGGCACCGGCGAGGGCGGAGCGCACCACATCCACGAGGCCGAGGAGGTCGCGGCCCGCGCGGTTCAGCGCATGGTGCTGCACCGCATGACGGGCGGTTACGAAGGCGGCTACCAGCCCGGCGGCGGCGGTGGCCCCGGCGGCAACGACGACGCCCCCGATCAGGGCGGGCGCGGGCGCTCGGACTACAACGAGAGCGCCGAGAACCGCCCTGACGCCACGGACGACCGCCCCGACGCGGCCAAGGGTTACCTCGCGATGAAGGCCCAGGGCATGACGCACCAGGACATCGTCGACAAGATCTCCCGTGACGTGATCGCCGTGCTCGACGCCAAGCGCGGCGCGGGCAGCGACCGCCACAACGACAAGAAGGGCAGCTTCTGACCCTGTCCCGGAGCGGCTGAGCCTTGTCCACCGTCTACGAAGAGCTCGCGCGACGCCTCCGTCGCACTGACCTCCTGTTGCTCCGCGCCGTGCGCCGCCAACGCTCCCGCCCCGCCATGCGGGCGAAGGGGCAGTTCTGGGGCTCGGTGATCACCGACGACGAGGTGGACGCGCTCTTACGCGCCCACGGCGAGATCGACTACCCGGCGACGAGCGACGGCCTCGACGGCGCGATCAAGTCCTCCGAGGCCCTGCGTGACGGCCCCGGCGGGCGCTTCTCGTCCTTGCGTGAGGCGTTTAACCTCGGCGGCGACGACGCCGACCTGGTGCTCCTGGCCCTCGCCCCCGAGATCAGCGCCGGCTACGCCAAGATCTTCGCCTACCTCAACGACAACTTGAACCAGGGCTTCTTGACCGTTGACCTGGCCACCCGCGTGCTGCGCACCGAGCGCCGCGCCCGCCTCGCGCTCCAGGCCCGGCTGATGAGCGGCTC
>JBEAVX010000026.1:0-5195 GCA_041160755.1 Pseudomonadota bacterium | reverse complement strand
CACCCCAGGCGCGGGCCAGCGCGGCGGCGAGAACAGGGCCAAGGCCCGGGCGAAGGCCAAGTACGGGTCGTCCACACGGATGAGCGTGAGGCCTGGGGCGCTCACGTCCCGCTCAACGAGCACCGCCCCGGCGCGGGTGGCGCCGAGGTGCTTTCGATAGCGGCGGTTGGCGACGAACGCGAGCTCGTCGGGCCCCGCCTCCCGCAGATCGGCGACGCCGCGCAGGACCGCGTCGCCGGGGCCGATCAGCTCACCGCCCAGGCTGAGCGCGAGCTGGGCGACGGTCACTTCTTGACGGGGTGCGCCGCGTTGTAGCGCTTGACGACCTCATCGGTGATGTCGGTGCCCGGCTTGGCGTAGAGCACCGTGCCTTGGCTCACCTCCAAGATGAGATCGAGGTTCTTCTCTTTGCCGACCTGCTCCGCGGTGACCTTGAGGCCGGTCATCAGCCCCTCCATCGCCGAGAGGTAGGCCTCTTGCATCGCCATCTCGCTCGACTGGTAGAGCTGCTGGTAGCGGGCGTTCATCTCGTACAGGCGGCGCTCGTAGTCTTGGCGCGCGGTCTCCGAGAGCACGGCGGCCTTGGACTGGTACTCCTGCTGGAGCGAGCGAAGATCGGCCTCAAGCTGCTCGATCTCCGCACGTTTGCCCTCCAACATCTTGTCGAGCCGGGCCTGCGCCTGCTTGCCCTCCTCGATCTCCTGGATCGCGCGGTTGTAGTCGATGGTCGCGACCTTAAAGTCGGCGGCCCAAGACGCGGGCGCGAAGGTCATCATCGCGACGAAGGCGGCCATCAGGAGGCGGGTCAGCATGAAGGAGATCCTTTGGGCAGGATGAATCGGCATTGATTAGCCCAGCGAGCGAGCCCTCGCCAGCGAGAAGACGACCCACCTCCCCGGCGGGATCTTCCGCCGGAGCCTGGATATGCCGAGGAGATGCTCCTCTCCTTCGCGCTCATCGTCCTCGGGCTCGCCGCCCTCGCCCAAGGCGGTGACGCCCTCATCGACGGCGCCACGGGCCTCGCACGCCGCGTCGGCGTCTCCCCGCTCGTGATCGGCCTCACCGTCGTCGCGTTTGGCACGTCCGCGCCGGAGCTCGCCGTCTCGGTCCTCGCCGCGCTCAACGGCGCGCCGGCCTTGGCCGTCGGCAACGTGCTCGGCTCCAACCCGTTCAACCTGCTCGTCGCCGTGGGCCTGCCCGCCGCGCTGTTTGGCCTCACCGCGCCGAAGCTCACCTTGAGCCGGGATGTGCCGATCTGCGCCCTCACCACGGCGGCGCTCTGGGCCCTCGCGAGCACCGGCTCGGGGCTCGGGCGGCTGGAGGGCGCCGCGCTGATCTTTGGCCTCGTGGTGTGGGTGATCGTGCTGCTGCGTGGTGGGGACGAGGGCGGCGCCGCCGAGCAGGAGCTGCCCGACCACTTCAGCGAGTCCTGGGGCGCGGTCATGCTCATCACCAGCCTCGCCGGGCTCTCGGCGTTTTTGCCCACGGTCGAGGGCGCCCCCGGCCCCGCCACCCTCGGGGCCACCGCCGTCGTCGCGGCGCTCTGCGCGGTCAACGCGCGCCGGGCGCTCGGCGTCACCTACCGCCTCGACGCCCAGCTCCTCGCCGTGGGCCTCGGCTTGGCCCTGCTGGTGCTCGGCTCGAAGGCGCTGGTCGCCGGGGCCTCCGCCATCGCCCTGCGCATCGGCATCTCCGAGGCCGTCGTCGGGCTCACCGTCGTCGCCGCGGGCACCTCCGCGCCGGAGCTCACCGCGGGGCTGCTGTCCGCCAAACGAGGCCAGTCGGAGCTCGCGTTCGGCAACGCCATCGGCTCCAACACCTTCAACATCCTCGGCGTGTTGGGCATCGCGGCGCTCTTGCACCCGATCCCCTTCGATCGACGCTTCTTCGCCGTGGACCTGCCGCTCAACATCGGCATCGCGCTCTTGCCCCTGGTGTTCTTGTTCACCGGGGGCCGCGTGAGCCGCCCGGTCGGCGGGCTCATGGTGGTGGCCTGGGTGGCCTGGACGGCCTGGCTCGTCGCCGAGGAGCTGGGCGCGGTGTAGGCGCGACCTAGAAGAAGGTGCCGATGGAGAAGTCGAACACCTGCTTCCGCTCGTCCTCATAGGGGTTGATCGGGATGCCCAGCTCGAAGCGCAGGGGGCCCATCGGCGAGAACCAGCGGATGCCCGCGCCGTAAGAGAAGCGCAGGTCGGTGAGGTTGATGTTGCCCTCGCCGTAGGGATCTCCGAAGGCGTTGCCCGCGTCGAAGAACACCACCGCCGAGATGCCCGCGGCCTTCACGATCGGCGCCTCGATCTCGAAGTTGTTCACCCAGGTCTGGGTGCCGCCGACGATGAGGCGGTCGTCGGCGTGGATCGGGTCTTCGCTCTGCAGGTTGCGGATGGACGGCCCGAGGCTGAACCAGTTGTAGCCGCGCAGAGAGTTGATGCCGCCCGCCCGGTACAGGTGGATGAAGGGCACCACGCTGCCATCGGTGGAGCGGATCGAGCCGATGGAGCTGTTGAACCGGAAGATGAGCACATCTTTGCCGGGGATGATCGGCTGGTAGATGCGCAGGTTCGCCCGGTTCTCCCAGAGGTTGAACTCGCCGCCGAGCAGGTTCAAGACCGTGTCGTCGTCGATGCGGAAGCCGCCGGAGAGCTCGGTGGAGGCCGAGAAGAAGAAGCCTTGGGTGGGGCTGATGCGGTTGTTGCGTTTGTCCACGGTGAGCGAGAGGCCCAAGGTGGACGTGATGCCCGAGGTGTACAGCTCGCCGCCGAACAGCCGCTCTTGGTAGGCCGTGACGGTCGTGAGGCCGACGTCCTCTAGGGTGTAGTCCAAGGTGAGGCGGATGTCGTCGCGGCGGTCGAGGTAACGGCCGATGGCGACGCCACCTCCGCGCTGGTACTGGTCTTGGATGAACTGCTGCTGGAGCGAGAAGCCATCGACCTGCAGCGTCCAGCGGGAGTCCAAGAAGTAGGGGTCGGCGAAGGAGACGTTCCACTGCTGGCGGAGCTGGCTGATGTTCAGCGACGCGCTCATCAGGTAGCCGAGGCCCAAGAAGTTGTTCTTGGAGATGGACCCGGTGAGCACGAAGTTCTCCAGGTTGGAGAAGCCCATGCCCACGGAGAAGCTGCCCGTGGGGCGCTCGACCACGTCGATGTCCACGTCGAGCACGTCGCCGCCGCTGCCGCGCGGGGTGTTGATGCGGGTGGTCTCGAAGTAGCCCAGGCGCTCAATGCGCATCCGGGCCTCGCGCAGGCCCGAGCCGCTGTAGAAGTCGCCCTCGTTCAGCGGGATCTCCCGGCGGATCACCTTGTCGAAGGTGGGGTCGTTGCCCGAGATGTTGATGCGGCCGATGGTGTACTTCTCACCCTTCGCCACGTCGAAGGTGATGTCGACGACGCCGGTGTCGGGGTCGGCCTCGGTGAGCGGGACCACGTTGACGAAGGCGTAGCCCTGGTCGCGGTAGAGATCCCCGATGCGCTCCATCGTCGCCTGGACTTCAGTGAGCTTGAAGTAGTCGCCCGTCTCCAGGGGCACGCCGGGCTGCTCGTTCGCCAAGGTGCGGCGCAGCCAGCCTGTGCCGCGCCCGTCGGGGTTCTCGGCCACCTGAAGCGCCGTCTCCCCGGCCACCACACGGTCGATGGCCGCGGCGGTGAGGCCCTCGGCGGGCACCTCGTCGCCACGGCTGCGGATGTGCCCGATCTTGTACCGGGTGCCCTCTTCGACGTGGATGGTGATGTAGATGTAGCGTTTGTCCGGCGAGAGGTAGACCTTGGGCTCGCCGACCTTCACGTCGACGTAGCCCTCCTCCAAGAAGACCGACTGCACGATGTACAGGTCGTTCTCCAGGTTCTCCTTCTTGAAGGCGCCGGACGAGCTGAGCCAGGGCAAGAGGCCGCCGGGCTTGGTCTGCATGAAGCGGCGGACCTTGCGGTCGGGCACGCCCTCGTTGCCGGTGATGTCGACGGACTGGACGATGACCTTGCGGTTCTCGGTGATGTTGAAGGTCAGATCGACCTGATCTTCGCCGACCTCGGTGACGTGGGGCTCGACCTCGGCCAAGAAGTAGCCCTTGTCCAAGTACAGGTCGCGCACCCGAGACTGGTTGAGGGTGACGTCGGCGTCGTTGAGCACGGCGAAGGGCTTGATGTCCAAGACCTCGCGGATGTCCTCCTCTTCAATCTTCTTGTTGCCGGTGATCTGCACCTCCCGCACGGCGGGCTTCTCGTCGACGACGAAGGTGACGATCTTGCCGCCGGTGGTGTCGGCGTCGGAGATGTCGACCTGGATGTCGTCGAAGAAGCCCGAGCGGAAGATGGCCTTGATGTCGCGCTGGAGCTTCCAGGCCGCGAGGGTGTCGCCCTCACGGAGCTGCACCAGGGCCAGAACGGCGGCCTCCTCGACCCGGCGGTTGCCCTCGACCCGAACGGCGACGACGCGGCCTTCAGCGAGGGTGGAGGGATCTTGGGCGTACGCGAGGCCCGGCGTCAGCGCGGCGAGGCCGGTGACCAGGCCCAAGGCCGAGAACAAGCACAAGGCGGCGGCGCGCATCAGCTCAGCTCCTCCAAACGACCGTCCCGCATCTCCATGCGGCGCGGGAAACGCGCGGCGAGCTCGCGGCTGTGGGTGACGACGACCAAGGTAGAGCCGATCTCGGCGTTTAGCTCAAGCAGCAGGCCCAAGACGCCGTCCGCCGTGCGGGGGTCGAGGTTGCCCGTGGGCTCATCGGCGAGCAAGAGCCCCGGCGACATCACCAGGGCCCGGGCGATGGCCACACGCTGCTGCTCACCGCCGGAGAGCTCGCCGGGCCGGTGGGTGAGGCGCTCGGTGAGGCCCACACGCCCCAGCCGCGCGGCGGCCTTCTCAAAGGCGACCTTGGGGGACTCGCCCCGGATGATGAGGGGCAAGGCCACGTTTCCTTGGGCGGTCTGGTCGGGCAGCAGGTGGTGGAACTGGAACACGAAGCCGATCTCGCGGTTGCGTAAGGCGTCAATCTCGCCGCGGCTCATCTTGAACACGTCTCGGCCGTTTAGCCACACCGAGCCGGTAGACGGGTGATCTAAGGTGCCGAGCACCTGCAACAGCGTGGACTTGCCCGAGCCCGATCGGCCGACGATCGCCAGCCGGTCGCCCGGGTCTAAGGACAGATCGAGCGCGTGCAGCACGTCGATCTGGACGCCGCCCTTCTGGAAGTGGCGGCCCAGGCC